>JBEKAW010000098.1:0-8980 GCA_050015715.1 Candidatus Krumholzibacteriaceae bacterium | reverse complement strand
CCCGCCCGGTTTGGCGATCCGGAGAATGACGAGGCTCGTGCCGGTGTCCTCGGCGAGGGCACGCACCATCTCGTCGAAGATCTCCCGGACCGGCGCGTCGGAGAGAATCATGTGCCCGACCTTCGACAGCCGCTCGAGGACCGGCTCGAGGGCGGACTCCCGCCCCTGTGCCGCCCCCGCCGGCGTGCCGGGCGCGGGCGCGACGCCTCTCCCGAACAACGATAACGGTATGCCGATTCCGCGATGCACTCGTTTCCCTTTCCCTATCGCACGAGGTGGTGCTTGTTCCCGTTCCTGAGCGCGTCCGTGATGCGGGTGAACGCATCCATCTCGATCTGATTCTCGTCCATGAGCACTTCGACGAACGCCGCGACGACGCGCGGATCGAACTGCGTGCCCGAATGGCGGACGAGCTCGTCGACCGCGTCGGCGCTCGCGATGCGCGAGCGGAACGGCCGCTCGCTCACCATCGAAACGTACGCGTCGAGCACGGCGAGAATGCGGGACCCGATCGGGATCTGATCCCCTCTGAGCCCCATCGGATACCCCTTGCCGTCGAGGCGCTCGTGGTGGAACAGGATGCTCTGGCTCACGAGCTCGACGAACTCGAGCGGGCGGATGATGGCCGCGCCGCGCTGCGGGTGCTTCTTGATCTCTTCCATTTCCTGCGAGGTGAGATCGAGCGTCTTCTTGAGAATCTCCTCCGAGACGCACGTCATTCCGACGTCATGCACGCTCGAGACGTACTGGATCACCTGAACCTCTTTTTCGCTCAGGCGCAGCTTGCGGGCGACGAGCACCGACCACGGGACGATCCGCCGCGCGGCGCCGCGCGCGTCCTTTTCCTGCGTCGCAAGCAGCGACCTCAGCGACTGGATCGTTTCCTGGATGAACACGCGCGCGTCCTCGGCCGTCCTGATCCGCTCGATCACCTTCGAGAAGCGCATGCCCATCGATACGATGAGCGCGAGGTCGTCCCGGTCGAACGGCTTGCCCGACGTCTTGTTGTTCGCGTTGATGACGCCGATCACGGTCGAGCCGATCTTGAGCGGAACGCTCACGAGCGATTTCGTCTCGTACTGCGGGTTGTTCGGCGCGCCCTTGAGCCCGCTCGTCTCGACGTTCTCGATGAGGAGCGGCTCTCCCGTCTCCGCCACCTTGCCGGCGATGCCGGTGCCGAGGCGGACCCTCGCGTGGGAGACGATGTGCTCGTCGAGCCCGTAGGCGACCTTGATGAAGAGCTCCTTCTTCTCCTGATCGAGGAGCATGAGGGAGACGATCTTGGCCGAGAGCATCTCGGCGATGACCTGGACCGCGAGCTGGAACATTTCCTGGATCTCATCGCGCGCGTCGATCGTTTCGAACACGTAACCGAGTAGATCGTTGAAGTGGTGCTCCTTCGGCAGCGTGAAGGTGAAGGTGCTCCCTTCGCCGAGACGGCTCGAAACGGTGATGTACCCGCCGTGCTGCTCGACAATGTTCTTCACGATCGCGAGCCCCAATCCGACCCCCTCCCCCGCGCCGCGGCGGACCTGGTAGAACTGCTTGAAGATGTTCTGGAGGTCTTCCTGCGGGATGCCGACGCCCTCGTCGGACACCATGACCTTCACCGCGACCGCGTCCTCGACCGCCTCGATGAAGATGCGGGAGCCGCTCGGGGAGAACTTGATCGCGTTGCCGATGAGGTTTATGAACACCTGCTTTATGAGGTCCTCGTCCCCGTCGACGAACGGGATCGTGGGCGGAAGCGTGACGACGAGGCGGAGCTTCTTGTCGCGCAGGTAGGGCTGCATGGAGGATTCGACTTCGGCGACGAGCGGCCCGAGCTGGAATATCTTGCGTTTCAGGATCCGGTTGCCGAACTCGATCTTCGATACGTCGAGCACCTTGTTGACCATGCGGATGAGACGGTCGGTCTCGCTCGAGATGATCCCGAGGAATTCCTTCTTCTCCGGAAAATCGCCGTCGTCGATGTGGTCGGTGAGCGACTCGACGTACGCCTTTATCGAAGTGAGCGGCGTCTTGAGCTCGTGCGACAGGTGCGACAGGTAGCTCATCTTGAGCTTGTTCGAGTTCTTGAGATCTTCGTTTTCCCGGTCGAGCCGCTCGATGCGTCCGCTCATGATCTCGTAGAGGCGGCTCTTCTCGATCGCCATCGCGACCTGACCCGAGAGGATCGTCATGAGCCGGGCGTCCTCCGGGTTGAAGGGCTCGCGAACGAAATCGCCGACCATGAGCACGCCGAGGTTGTCCTTGCCCGAATAGATCGGAACGCCGAGAAAGGAAACGATCTTGCGGCCCGACACGAGGAGCGATTCCCCGATCGAGCGGTTCTCGCGCGCGTCATCGATGACGAGACCGGCCTCGTGCGAGCAGATGTCCGCGATGAGCGGATCGTCGGACAGAGCCGTGCTCGGCTCGAGGCTCACGGCGCCCTTCTCCCCGAGCTCGACGTGCTCGACGACCTCGCGTTTCTGGTTGAGGAGAATGACGGATACCCAGGGTCTCCTGAGGAGCAGCGTGATCTCCTTGCACACCATCTTGAGAAGCGTGTCGAGGCTGATGACCGAGTTGATCCCGAGGCTGATGTCGTAGAGCCGCGTGAGCTCGAGGATGCGCTTCCGCGAGCTCAGCAGACGGTCCTCGGTCTTGCGCACGTACACGTTGAAGTTCTCGTAGAAATTGCTGAACAGGTACGTCATGAGACTCATGAAGCCGCCGAGAACGAGGAGCGTCCCCACGAGGTACTGACCGTCCGCCGGAATGGCGGTCTCGTGCGGGTAGCAGGTGAAATGGGGCACGACGCCCCACAGCTCGAGGACTCCGAGCGCCGCGAGCGTGCCGACCGAGACGGCGGTCACGATGAAACCCGCGAGCACCGGGGGCAACAGCCGCCCGGCGAAGAAGAGCGGTATCACGACGAGAAAGAGGAACGGGCTCTGCGCGGTCCCCGTGAGATAGATGAGGGCGAGCGCGGTGGAGCAGTCGATGAGGACCGTCATCCATTCCCAGAGCGCGCGCTTGCGCAGCGCGAAATTGTCGCTGTGCACGAAGACGTTCTCGAGCCCCGCGATGACGAGGTTGAGAAACGTGGCCCCGAGGAACACCGAAATCACGAGACCCGTCTGGTAGACGAACCCGGCGATTTCCCGCGCTATGAAGACAATGAAGAATATCGATATGATCTCGACCGCCCGAATCTGTTGAATGCTCAACACGGCGGGTGAGCGCTCTTCTGTCTTGCCATGTGCGACCATACGAACTTCACCTCAGCCTACGGTGTCTGGTAGCTTTCCGGTATCGTTTGCAACAGGTATGAGAATCGTGACCGCCGTTCCCTCGCCCGGCTTGCTCCGCACGTGAATCTCGCCCTTCATGATCGTGATGATGCTTTTCACGAGCGCGAGCCCGAGACCGAGGCCCTCCTTTCCCTTTCCGTTCTCGAGGCGGAAAAACGGCGTGAATATCTCTTCGATCTTGTCCTCGGGTATGCCGGCGCCGTGATCGGCGACCGTCACCGCGAGGAGATTCTCCTTCGCGTCGCCGCGCCGCTCCTTCGCGAGCGAAGCGGTGACCCGCACGGGGCCTTGATCGCCGCCGTGCTTGATCGCGTTCGAAATGAGGTTCTCGAGAACGACCTCGAGACACCGCCGCCGGACGAGCACCGGCGGAACCTCCCCCTCGATCCGCACCGAGATTATTTTCGCCCGTTCCTCGAACCGTTCGCGGACGCGCTCGAGGAGACTTCTGATCTCGACCCGTTCCAACGCCTGGAGATCGGCCGCGCCCTTCTCGACGCGGAGGAGCTGAACGAACGACTCGACGAGCTCTTCGAGGTGGGCGACCGCGACGCGCGACTTCGCGAAGTAGCCCCGCTCCTTCTCGCCGGCGGCGTCCCCGAAGCGCTCCTCGAGAAGCTCGAGGTAGCCGCTGATGGACGTGAGCGGCTTCGCGAACTCGTGCCCCACGATGAGCCGCGCCGAATCGAAGAGCCCCCGGTACCGTCCGATCTCCCGCCGGAGCGAGCTGAGCTCCTCCTCGGCGTCGCGGATGATTCCGTCGAGCTTCACGTCTTCGCGCGTCTGTGTCGTGTTTCCCACGGCGGCACCCCGATCAATGTTCGAATTCAACCGTTTCCTCGGCCTCGCTCGTCTTGCGCCGCTCGCGAACGACGACGCTCCCCGACATGCCTTTTCCGTAGCGCTTGAGCTCGGAGGCGATGTCGTTCACCTGGGCGTAGTGCTTGAGCTTTCCCTCGTCGTCAAGGACGAGCGCGATCGTCAAGGACATGAGCGGCAGCCGTTTGACCTCGCCGAGGCGGCTGCGAATCTCCATGAACCCTCTCCTGATGTCCTCCTCGCGGAGAAGAATGAGCGAGCCCTTGTCGAACTCGTCGATGATGTGGCGCGCGACGAACTCGGCGCGCGCGGGCGAGGTGATGACGACGAAATCATCGCCGCCGATATGGCCGACGAAGTCCCTCGCGCCCCCGAGCGAGTTGACCGCCTCGGTCACGATGTCGCTCAGGAAGAGAATCGCCTCGTCCCCCTTCTGGTATCCGTAGTGATCGTTGTACGGCTTGAAATTGTCGATATCGAGATAGAGAAACGCGAACGGCTCCTTCTTCTCGATGCGCCCCTGCAGCTCCTTCTCGATCGCGCGGTTCCCCGGAAGCCCCGTGAGCGGGTTCGCCTCTTTCTGCTTGAGGCTCCAGTCGAGAACGTTCCCGACGCGGAGCAGGAGCTCCTCGTTCGAGTACGGCTTGATGAGATAATCGTTCGCGCCGTCCTGGAGACCCTTGATCCTGTCCGGGAGCTCGCTCTTCGCGGTGAGCATGATGATCGGGATCTGCGACGTCTGGAAATTCTGGCGGATGCGGCGGCACGTCTCGAACCCGTCGACTCTCGGCATCATGAGATCGAGGAGGATGAGATCGGGCGCCTCGCGCCGCACGAGCTCGAGCGCGATCTCCCCGTTCTCGGCGAGCACGACGCGGTAGCCGTGCTTCTCGAGCTGGAATTTGAGAATGCGCCTGATATGGTCCTCGTCGTCGACGACGAGGACCTTATAGCCTTGCTTGCTGCCGGCGTTGTCCATTCACGAAACCCCGTTCAGGTTGTAGATGTCCTCCCTGCGGGCGAGACGCGTAAGTCTGGCAACCCCTTGCTACGCAATTCATATGCCAAGGACGGATATCCCGGCGCGCGCGCCCCGCGGACCGGCCGGACGCGGCCTATTCATCGCATTTTCAGCGGATTATCGATGCAGTGGGGCTTTGGACCCGCATGGCGGCGGCGGGGACGAACGTGCACGTATCCTTGCAGAACGAGACCGGAATACGGAAGTTACGCGGCCCAGCTCACGATGCCGCCGCGGGCGAAGCTGTTGAGCTCGAGGCCGTCAACGCGGCCGGCCGCAATATGATGGAAGGCCGCGCACGCGATCATCGCGGCGTTGTCGGTGCAGTACTCGGGCCGCGGCCAGCCGACGCTGACGCCGGTCGCGGCGAGGCGCTCCTTCATGAGCTCGCGGAGGCGGCCGTTCGCGGCGACGCCGCCCGCGAGGTAGAACGTGCGCGCGCGCCTCCGTCTCGCGGCAAGAAGCGATTTCTCGAGAAGGACGTCGACGATCGCCTCCTGCGCGGAGGCGGAGACGTCGCTCACGACGTCCGGCGTGAGCGACGGAAGCGATTCGACCTTGAGCCGGACCGCCGTCTTGAGCCCCGAAAACGAGAAATCGCATTCCCCGGAAGACTTGAGGCCGCGCGGAAAGTCGTACGCCGCGCGGTTCCCGCCGCGCGCCGCGCGCTCGATCGAGGGCCCGCCGGGAAACGGAAGGCCGAGGAGCTTCCCGATCTTGTCGAACGCCTCGCCCGCCGCGTCGTCGCGCGTGCTCCCGACGATCTCGTAGCGGCCGATCTTCTCCATCGCCACGAGCTGCGTGTGCCCACCCGAGACGACGAGGACGAGGGCGGGGAGCTCGAGCGGCCCCTCGAGCGCGTTCGCGAGGATGTGCCCCTCGATGTGGTGGATACCGGCGAGCGGCACGCCGCTCCCGTAGGCAAGCGCCTTGGCGAACGAGAGCCCGACGAGAAGCGAGCCGGTGAGGCCCGGCCCGTTCGTGACGCCGATGCCGGCCAGCGACGGAAGCGAGACGCCCGCCTCCCCCATGACCGTTTCGTACAGCGGGAGCAGCGTGCGCATGTGCGATCGCGAGGCGATCTCGGGGACGACGCCGCCGTATTTCTCGTGGTCGAGCTGCGCCGCCGTGCGATGAACGATGACGCCGCGAGCGGGGGAATAGATCGCGCATGAGGTGTCGTCGCAGGACGTCTCGATGCCGAGATAGAGCTCTTCCATCGGGGCTAGAGGACCTCCTCGCCGCTTTCGCCGGTCCTCACCCGGATCGCGTCCTCGACGTTCGTTATGAAGATCTTGCCGTCGCCGATCTGTCCCGTCCGGGCGGAAGCGATGATCGCCTTGACGACGCGCTCGACGTCGACGTCCTTCGCGACGACCTCGATGCGGATTTTCGGCAGAAAATCGACCTTGTACTCGCTCCCGCGGTAGAGCTCCTTGTGCCCCCGCTGCCTCCCGAACCCCTTCACCTCGGTGACGCTCATGCCGCCGATGCCGACCTCCATGAGGGCTTCCTTGACCTCGTCGAGCTTGAACGGCTTGATATACGCTTCGATCTTCTTCATCGCTTCTCCTCGATTCCTGAGCCGCACTCCGGTATAATCAGCGTACGGGCAAGGGTACAGGAAACGAAAAGCGCTTTCCAGAGAAAGTTCATGAGCGCGTGGGGACAAAGTTCATGAGCACGAAACGCGAGAGGCTCGCGCGGCGCGCGCTCGGCGAGAACGCCGATGCGCGGGAGCTCGAGGCCCTCTTCGCGGAGCTCCGCTTCGAGGACCCCGCGAAGGCGGCCGCGCTCTGGCTGCGGCTCGTTCCGCCGGGCGGAACCGACGCGCCCCCCGCGGGC
The DNA here is from genome assembly GCA_050015715.1 of Candidatus Krumholzibacteriaceae bacterium. GTDB lineage: Bacteria > Krumholzibacteriota > Krumholzibacteriia > Krumholzibacteriales > Krumholzibacteriaceae > SSS58A. The sequence continues at coordinate 1,996 of JBEKAW010000098.1, read as the reverse complement.
AACATCGAGAACCTTCTCGCCGAGCTCGCGGATTGTCCGGACCCCGATATGGCTCTCCTCAACCTCGCCCGCTTCGTCGAAGCGAAGATCGCGCCCGCCCGCTTCCTGCATTCGTTCTTCCTCGCGCGGCCCATCGCGCGCCTCATCGTCACCATTTTTTCGTGCAGCTACTATCTCACCGACATCCTCGCCCGGAATCCCGGGCTTCTCTCGTGGCTCGTCGAGGAGCGCACGCTCGGGGGGATGAAGGCGCACAGCGCCTATCTCTTCGAGCTCTCCCGTCAGATCGAGCCGTTCAGGGACCGACGGCGGCGCCTCAACAGCGCGAAGCGCTACGTCCGCCGCGAGACGCTCCGCATCGGCGCGCGCGATCTTCTGGGGCTCGCGCCCCTCGAGGAGGTGACGGCCGAGCTCTCGTTTCTCGCCGACGCGGTCATCGAAACCGTCGCCGGCATGGCATTCGAGGAGCTCGCCGCGGAGGCGGGGCTCGGGGAGACCGCCTGGAGCCTCGAGGCGGCGGTCCCGTTCCACCGTTTCGCGGTCATCTCGCTCGGGAAGCTCGGGGGCACGGAGCTCAACTATTCATCCGACATCGATCTTCTTTACGTGAGCGACCCCGCCGAGGGGGAACGCGAAAGCGAGTTCTACGACGCGCTCGCGCGCCGCATCACGGAGCACCTTTCCGCGCCCACCGAGGAGGGCACGTTCTACCGGGTGGATCTCCGTCTCAGACCGGACGGGGACAGCGGGCCCCTGGTCGTGACGCTCGCGGATCACGCGAGCTACCTCCAGCGGCGCGCGAAGCCGTGGGAGAAGCAGTCGCTCATCAAGGCGCGCGTCACCGCGGGGAACAGGACCGTCGGCGACGCCTTCGTCGACAACTGCGCGAAAGCCGTCTACGCCCCCGCGCCGAGCTTCGATCCCCTCGACGAGATCGTGACGATGCGCGAGCGCTGGACGGGGTACCTCTCGGACGAGGAGCGCGCGGGGAACATCAAGCTCATGTCGGGGGGCATTCGCGACATCGAGTTCATCGCGCAGGGAATCCAGCTCGTCCACGGGAGGGACCGGCCCGAGATCCGCTCGCGCAACACGCTCGAATCGCTCGAGCGCCTCTCGCGGCACGGCCTTCTCAGCGCCGAGGCGAAGAAGCCGCTCGAGCGCTCGTACCGCCTCTTCCGCACCGTCGAGCACCGCATGCAGATGCTCCGGAACGTCCGCACGCACACGCTCCCCACGGCGAAGGCCGAGCTCGCGAAAACGGGCGCGCGCGTATGCCGGAGCGCGCTCGAAGGCGTGACCCCGGACAATTTCACGGCGGAGCTCGGACGCTCACTCCTCGAGGTGCAGGACATCTTCGACGGCTACTTCAAGGACCGCAGCCCCGGAGAGATTCCGCTCCTCCTTTCACTCCCAGCGAACGACCGCGCGGTCGAGGATATCCTTTCGAAGTACGGCCTTCACGAGGGGGAGCAGGCCCACCGTTTCTTGAGCTCCCTCGTATTCGGGGACTTCCCGAAGCTCGAAGGGATCGGGACGCTGGCCGCGGCGGCCAAATCGCTTCCCCTGATTCTCGAACGCATCTCCCGGACCCCGGCGCCCGAGCTCACCCTCAGGAATTTCGTGAAAATCGTGAAGGCCTCGGGCGCGGTGCGCTCGACGCTCGAGATCCTCGGCAGCGGCGGCGATCTTCTCCGCCTTCTCCTCGCGGTCGCCTCCCTCTCGAACCGGCTGAGCGAGATCCTCGCGAACCGGATCGAGCTTCTCGACTTCCTCGCCGAGGGAGCGCCCCCCGGCGAGCCGCCGGACCCGAAGGCCGCGGACGCCCTCCCCCGCCTCGCGCGCTGGCACGAGGAGTCGCTCCTCGTCATTCACAGCCGGAACCCGATACCCGAGGCGGCGCCCGGGACGCTCGGAGCGCTCCTCGCGGAAACCTCCGCGCTGGCGCTCGCGGCTTTGGTCGACAGACGCCTCGGAGACGAGCGCGGCGTGGCGC
>JBEKAW010000097.1:0-8986 GCA_050015715.1 Candidatus Krumholzibacteriaceae bacterium | reverse complement strand
CTTGAGCTCCATCGAGCACGTGAAATAGGCGTCCCACAGATCGTAGCGCCTGTCGATATTGTACTTCATGCCGCTTTCATCCCACGCCAAGAACGAGTAGAGCGTGCGGCTCCGGTAGACCTCGAAGCCGAACGTCGGCTTGAACTGCCGTGTCTCGGCCGAGAGATTGACGTCGAATTCCCCGCCGGGGCTTGCCTCGGCTCCCGCGAAAACGCTCTGCCTGTCGAGGTAATCCCCCGAATCGAGAAAGAGCCCTATTCGCGGCTCCCCCTGAAATATCATGAACCTCGGGTACACGTTGAGCCCCGTGTACTGAACCCCGAACCTCTTCCCCCCGCCCCCCGCGGCACCGCCCGCCAAAGGCGAGCCAGGGCTCACGTGCGCCGCGCTCGAGGAGTCGGTGCCTGCTGCGCCCGCAGCGACCGAGATCGCCGCGCGATCGCTCATGAGCTCGGCGTCGTCGATGCCGGCGTTGATCGGGACCGCCCGGGCGCGCCAGTTCGCCAGTCTCCGGATCTCGTACCCCGCCCCTCCGTACCCGGCGAACACGAGGTCTTCTCCGGCGGGCGCCGGGCCGAAGGCGCCCCCGATGCAGTTCGTCACCATGAGATCGGCCGATCCGTCAAGGTTATGGTAGTAGATGTTGAAGATGCCAGTCCGGTCGCTCGCGTAGAAGAACCCCGACCCGTCGGCGCTCCAGCACGGATCGCGCTCGTCCGCCGCGGTCGCGACGAGGGGCGTCTCGGCGCCGCTCGCCGGGTCAATCGAAACAATGTCCGTGCTCGAACCGTCGAAGCGAGCCGCGAGGATTCCCCGCGCGCCCCACGAGAGCCCCATGTACTCCCGGCCCTCCTTCGGGGAAGTGATGAGCGCGCTCTTCCCCGTCCCCGCGTCGACGACGGCGACGCGCTGCGACCCCTTGTCCGTGACAACGCACGCGACCCTCGCGCCGTCGGGAGACCACGACGGGTTCGTCGCGCGCAGGCTGTGGGTAAGTCTCTTCTCCTTCTTCGGGCCGAACGAGTAGACATACAAGTCGTTCCGCAGGTAGCCGTGCTTGTTCGCGCCCGTCATCCTCGAGAAGCAGAGCCGACCCCCGTCGGACGTCAGGCCGAGCCGCGAGCTGGCGCTCCCCGCGATCTTCCGTATCGCCCCGTCGCCCGTGCGGCAGACGACGTCGAAATGCTGGTAGTCCCTTTTCCTGTTCGAGAGATAGTAGATCTCCCGACCGTTCCTGTCGGGCACGGGGAAGAGATTCATGAATCCCTCTCCGGCGGCCTTCTCCCCCTCGACCTCCCTCTCCCTCACCCTGGCGGCGACGGGATAGTAGCGCGTCTCGAGGTCCTCTCTCCACGCCCGGTACAGCTCGTCGGCGCTCATGCCGAGCACAAGCTTGCAGGGCCTCCCGAAACCCCAGGTCCTCAAGGAAGAAAAGGCGGATGCAAGCTCGCGGAGCTTCGCGTCCCCGAAGCGCTTCGCGATGAAACGCACGAGAGAGAACCCCTGATTATACACCAGCTCCGAGCCGAGGCTCGTTTTCCCGAAGGATCCCATCTGGTCGAACGTGAGAAGCTTTCCGTTCAGAAAGGCCGTTCTCAGGAGCATATCGCGATGGGAGTCCCATATGTCGTGGCGCGCTCCCGCGCACTGGTACTGCGCGGTTCCCTCCGCGAACCAGTTCGGGAGAAGCTCCCCGGGGACCGGCACGGAGACCTGGAGATTCGGATAGCCGTAGATGACATCCGGCCGTTTTTCTTTCTCGAAGTTCACTGCCTGGAGATAGAGGGATGGAATCCATTTCGGGAATTTGAAAGAGCTCTGCACCGAGACCATGTGCGTGAATTCGTGCGCTATGACGTCGGGAAACCAGGAGCTCGTTCCCCGGAACCAGAAATCGTAGGGCGTCGCCGTGATGTCGATGCGATCGAGGTAATAATACGTGGAGCCCTGCGCCTCGTCCTCCCAATCGGAGATATTGACGTATATCTTGCCGGCCGGCTCGTAGCCGTAGAATGCCGTGATCGGGCCGTACACCGCCTCGGCGGTCGCGGCGGCCTGCGCGGCGTAGTCCTCGAGACCCTCGCGGTACTGAATGCTGAAATGCGGGGTCGAGATCGTCCGCCAGGATATCTCCGATTGATTCCAGGCGCGCGCCGAGGCAGGCACGAGCAGAATGCTCAGGAGACCGACGCAGAAGGCTTTTCGATGCATATGACGGATACGCTCCCTCCTCCCGGAGAGAAGCGCTGGCATTATATGAGTATACACCATCAAATCGCGGGATTCTATCCCGAAGTTCCGATTGACCGGTATTGATACCGCGCCCTGCAGGTCCCCTCGCTCGAGACCATGCACGGGCCGTACGGGCTCCGGGGAGTGCATTCCCCGCCGAACAGCGGACACGCCTCGGGCTCCGCTTCGCCGAGGATCACGAGGTTGCACAGGCAGCCGGGGCGCACGTCCACCGCTTCTCTCCGGTCGGAAAGACCGAATCGCCTGGCGGCGTCGAGCCGTTCGAACTCGGGCCTGAGAACGAGACCGGATCGCGGAATCGTGCCTATCCCGCGCCACGGCACGTCCGCCTCCTCGAAGAAGCGTCCGATCGCCTCGCGCGCTCTCGGATTTCCGTCCTCGTGCACGACCCGGCTGTACTGATTGACGACGGTTCCCCTTCCTCCCCGGGACACCTGGAGGAGAAGCTCGTGCACGGCGCGGAGAACGTCGAGCGGCTCGAAGCCGGCGATGACTCCCGGGATGCCGAACTCCTTCTCGAGGAACGCGTAGCCCGCGCGACCGATGATCGCGCTCACGTGCCCCGGGAGAACGAAACCGTCGACCGCCCCCGTGCTCCGCTCGAGAAGGAACCTGAGCGCGGGAGGAATCACGCGCATCGACGGCACAATCGAGAAATTGCCGGGGAGCTCCCCCGCGAGCGAGGCAGCGATCGGCGCCGCCGTCGTCTCGAATCCGATTGCCATGAAGACGACCTCGAGCCCGGGGTTCCGCCGCGCGATTTGAACGGCGTCGAGCGGGGAATAGACGACCCGCACGTCGCATCCTTCCGCTCTCGAGCGTTCGAACGAGCTCGTCGAGGCGGGAACGCGCATCATGTCCCCGAAGGTCGCGACGACGGTCCCCTCCCGGCGCGCCGCCTCGAGCGCACGATCGATATCCCGCGCAGGACATACGCACACGGGGCACCCGGGACCCGCGATGAGCCGCACCCCGTCGGGAAGGAGCGAGCGCAAGCCCGAGCGCGCGATCGTGTGCTCGTGGGTCCCGCACACGTGCATGAGCGTCACGGGCCTGTCGAGGCGAACGCCTCCGATCTCGCGCGCGAGAGCGGCCGCGAGCGCGGGGTCGCCGTAGTCGCCGAGCTGCGCCGGACCCGTCACGACGCGTCTTCCTTCCTGCCGGCCCGGTACACCTGCCGCAGAAGGTCGAGCGTCTCGAGCGCCTCCTGCGTATCGAGCCGTTCGATCGCGTAACCGGCGTGGATGAGGACATAGTCCCCGATCGACGCTCCCTCGAGGAGGTCGAGACGTATCTGCTTCCGCACGCCGCCGCTCTCGGCGACCGCGTCGTTCCCGTTCTTCTCGACGATCATCATGGGGATTCCGAGGCACATCAGCGTCTCCTCGAGGATGCGACGCAGCCGTCGATCCACGCGATCCAGCGGTCGATCCCGGCGCCCGTCGTGCACGACACCTCGATGATTTCGAGCGCGGGGTTGATCTCGCGCGCCTCGCGCCGGGCCTTCCCGACGTCGAACGACACATGCGGCAAGAGATCGACCTTGTTGAGGAGGAGCAGGCGCGACTCCCTGAACATGAGCGGGTACTTCTTCGGCTTGTCGTCCCCCTCGGTGACGCTGAGGAGCATGACGCGCGCGTCCTCCCCGAGATCGAACTCCGCCGGGCAGACGAGATTTCCGACGTTCTCGATGAAAAGCAGATCGATCGCGCCGAGATCGAGCCGGTGAAGCGCCGCATGCACCATCCCCGCGTCGAGATGGCACACGCCTCCCGTCTCGATCTGATGGACGGGGATCCCGAGGGTCGCGATCCGCTCCGCGTCGGTCGTCGTCTGGATGTCCCCCTCGATCACGCCGACCGAGTATCTCTCCCTGAGGAGGGGAATCGTTCTCAGGAGGAGCGACGTCTTGCCGGCGCCGGGAGCGCTCATCACGTTGAGCGAGACGATCCCGCGCCCAGCGAGCTCCGTGTGATTTTCCCGGGCGATGCGCTCGTTCTCTCCCCTGAGGTCCTCTCCGACACGTATCTCGTGCATGACCGAACTCCTTCGCTTCCCGCTACGCGTCCGCGGCCCCAGCGTCCGTCGCGGCGTCGCGGACGAGGATGTAGTCGACCTCCATCTCCCTGCCCCCGAGTATCTCGACATCGGAGCCGCCGCATGCTCCGCAGACAAACACGAAGTCTCGCGGCTGCCCTTCGGCCCCGCAACCCCTGCACCGCACACGGAGAGGAACCGTTTCTATCTCGAGCGCGGCCCCCTCCGCCGCCGTGCCCTTCGCCATGACCTCGAACGCGAAGCGCAACGCATCCGCGTTCACGCCGGCCATTTCACCGATCCGCAGATGAACGAGGCTCACGGGGTTTCCACCCCCGTCGGCCGCGGCCTTGTCGACGATCGTGAGCAGGTTCTTCATCAGGGAAACCTCATGCACCCGCGTTCCTCCTGCCGGAGAGAGGAATGGATATCCTCTCACAAGCCTCTCCACTGATCTCCCCGGCGATCTCGCGCACGAGCGCCGGGATCACCCCGGACACCCGCTCGGTGCACCCTTCCCCGAGGGTCAGGGCGTCCTCCGCCTGCACCCCGAAGATAACCACTTCACGGGGCATGCGAAACTCCAATCGCCTCCCGAGCTCGAGAGCCGTCACGAGATCGATGTCGTGAAACGACGCGAGGCGCGGAGTGATGCGGATATCCCCCGGCGTCATCCTGAACACGGATCCGGGCTCCTCGCCGTCGAGCTGGATGGCGTCGACGATGAACGCCCGGTCGTAGCCTTTCAGAATCTCGATGAGATCGAGGCCTGCGACCTCCGCCTCCCGCACGTCCGCCGCGCCCCGGAGGCATTCCGCGAGCGACCGCGCGACGTAGATGCCGACGCCGTCGTCGCGGAGAATGGTATTGCCGAGCCCGAGAACCAGTGTTTTCACGTGATGGAAGCCTGCTTCGCGCGCCGGCCGCTCTACCGGGAAACCGTCCGGATCGTTTCCCCTCGAGCGTTCTTGATTTCGATCGTTATGGGCATCTGGCCGGGGAGACTGTGGGTCGCGCAGCTGAAGCACGGATCGTAGATCCGAAACGCCATCTCGACCATGTTGAGAAGACCTTCCTTGACCTCGCCTTTGGCCGTGACGAATTTCTTCGCGGCCTTCTTCACCGCCATGGAAATCGGAGCGTTGTTGTTCGTCGTTCCCACGATCAGGTTCGCCCTCGTCACGATGCCCCGCGAATCGGTCACGTAATGGTGTGTGAGCGTTCCCCGCGGCGCCTCGACGATGCCGACCCCTTCGGACGGCGTCGTCGACGGAATAAGGCGAACGTTCGGGTCGAGGATCTCTTCGTCCTTCACGAGCTCCGCGATCCGCTCCGCCGCGTACAGGAGCTCGATCAATCGCGCCCAATGCATCCCCATGAGCTTGTGCACCGGCTTGCGGCCGAACGTGGCGAAGAACCTCTCGTACGCGGCCTGCGCCTTCGGCGTGGCCATGCCCTCCGCCGCGTTGAACCGGGCGAGCGGGGCCGCCTGATAGATCGACGTCCCGTTTCCTTCCTTGAACCCCTGCCATCCCAGTTTCTTGAGATATGGGAACTTGAGATACGTGTAGGGCTCGACGTGCTCGGCGACGTGCTCGAGGTACTCCCCTTCCCGGTACCGATCGATCTCCACGCCTTCGGGATTCACGACGCGCACCGTTCCGTCGTAGAACGTGACGCGATTCTTGTCGTCGACGAGCCCCATGTAGTTGGTGACGAGCTCGTACCCGTCGCCGAGGATGAGATCGAGGTAGGCCTTGTTCTTGAGCACGAGATCGTCGAAAAGCTTGAGGCCGAGCTCGCCGAACTGGATGAGACCGGGCACGAACGTCTTGATCTTCTCCCAGTCCTCCCGCGCGAGCGCCCGGGTCACGCCTCCTGGAAGGTTCCACACGGGGTGCGTCGCGCGCCCCCCGATCATCTGTTGAATGAGCTGCGTGATCTCGCGCTGGCGAATGACCTCCCTGCCGATATCGATGCCGACCTTGTTGATGAGCCCGAGAATGTTCCTCTCGGCCGGGGGCGCGTCGGGCCCCACGACGAAATCGGGGGCGGCGAGCGCGTAGAAATGCGCCGTGTGGCTGTGCATGAAGTGCGCCATGTAGTAGAGCTCGCGCAGCTTCGCCGCAGCCGCCGGAATCTTCACCTTGTATACTGCATCTACGGCCTTACCCGAGGCCATGTGGTGCGCGGCCGGTCAAACACCGCAGATGCGCGTCACGACCCGCGGGATCTCCTCGACGGGAAGACCTTCGACGAACTTCTCGAACCCCCGGAGTTCCGGGATCTGCAGGAAGGCGTTGTCGACGCTTCCTTCGTCGTTCAAGAAGATCATGATCTTCCCATGCCCCTCGAGGCGCGTGATCGGATCGATCGCGATGCGCTTCATTCTTTCCTCCTCCTCAGTATCGAAGAAGCGAGGCTGAACCGGTGGAAGGTCCTCAGCGGATCGACGACCGAATCCAGCACCGCGTTGATAGCGGCCTCCTCTTTCGGCTCGATGACGGACGCGAGCGCGCTCAACATCTTGATTCCCTGATCCGCCACGTCGTCGAGCGGCCCGTAGCAGCCGCGGCACGGGGTCCACGACTTGATGCAGCGCGAACCGCATCCCGCCCTCGTCGCCGGGCCGAGACAGATAAAACCCTGCTCGAGAAAGCAGGTCTCCGCGTCCGGGAGCTTCTCGTGCGTACGGTAAATGTGCGTGATGGTCTTCTCGCTCTTCTTCCGCGGGCACTCCTCGCAGAGAGCCCGGTCCCCCGCGCCGATCACGGACCCCTTCCTCGGAAGCATATCGTCCGCGATCAGCCCGAGCGCCGAATATATCTGCAGCGACGCCGGCGGGCAGCCCGGAATCGTGTAGTCGACGTCGACCACCTGCGAAAGCGTCTTGACGGTGTTGTAGAGCCTCGGGAGCTCGAGATCGTATCCGGGCCCGGCCGTGGAGCGCTCGAGCGGCAGGACGCCCTCTTTGTTCTCCGTCGATTCGCTCTCGATATACGCCCGCCTCATGATCTCCTCGCGCGTGTACATGTTCGCGAGCCCCGGAACGCCCCCGCCCTGCGCGCAGGCGCCGAGGGCGATCATGACCTTCGCCTTGTCCCGAAGCAGCTTCGCGATTTCCTCGTTTTCCGAGTTCCGGACTCCCCCGCTGAAGAGCACCGCGTCGAGCGAGCCGTTCTTCATCGCGCGAACGTCCGAGTACTTGAAATCCATCGCGACGGGCCACAGATAGATGTCCGCCATGTCGGCGATTTCGAGCAGCTTCTCGTGCGTGTCGAGAATCGCGACGTCGCAGCCGCCGCAGGCCGCGCCCCAGTATATGCCGATTTTGAGCTTCATCCCGCCTCTCCGGTTCGCGCCGAACTCCCCTCATCCTGATGCGCGAGATCCCCCTTCATGCTTTCGAAGAGCGACTCCTTGATCGTGAGGGGGCCGAGCTTCCTGATTTGCTCGGTGAACTCGTCGACGACATGCCCGAACCGCTCCCCCTCGGACGCCGACACCCATTCGAGCCGAATCCGCTCGGGCTCGATTCCGTACTCGGGAAGAATCCGCCGCAGAAGGAGGTACCGCCGGAGCGCCTTGTAGTTCCCCTCCAGGTAATGACAATCCCCCGGATGGCACCCGCCGATGAGAACGCCGTCCGCCCCTTCGTAGAGCGCCTTGATCAGAAATACGGGATCGACGCGCCCGCTGCACATAACGCGGATCGAACGGATGTTCGGGCTGTACTTGACGCGCGCCGTTCCCGCGAGATCGGCGCCCGTGTATGTGCACCAGTTACACAGGAAGCCGACGATTTTCGGTTCGAATGCCATGTGCGGTCCCTCTCTGTCGATCGCCTCACACGGAGGACAGAATGCCTTCTATCTCGGCGAAGATCTGCCTGTTGTCGAAGTGCTTCGCCTTGATCGCGTTGCTCGGACACCCCGCCACGCACGTTCCGCACCCTTTGCAGAGCGCTTCGTTGATGACGGATACCTTTTTCTCCTCGTCGAAACGGATCGCGAGGTACGGGCATAGATTGTTGCAGATGCGGCAGCCGGAACACTTCTCCCCGTCGATTTCCGCCGTCGCCGCCTCTATCTCTATCTTCTCCCGCATGATCATGGAAAGAACCGCGCTCGAGGCGGCGGACGCCTGCGCGACCGTGTCCGGTATATCCTTCGGCGACTGGCACGCGCCGGCGATGAACACCCCGTCCGTCGCCGTCGACACGGGGCCGAGCTTCGGGTGCTTCTCGATGAGGAAGCCGTCCTTGCCGATGCTCACGCTGCACATCTTGGCGAGCTCCCGGAGCCCCCGGGGCGCCTCGAGCCCCGTGCAGAGAATCACCATATCGACGGGAATGCGCCGCACGACGCCGACGAGCGTATCCTCGACGCGCACGACGAGCTTCCCCTGCTCGCCTTCGTGAATCGGCATGTCGGTGATCTCGCCGACCTTGCCGCGGATGAAGCGCACGTCCTCGCCGAGAAGCCGGTCGTAGAACTCCTCGTATCCCTTGCCGAAGCAGCGAAGGTCGATGTAGAAATTGTATACTTCGGCCTCGGTCTTTTCCTTGATGAGGTGCGCGAACTTGAGCGCGTACATGCAGCAGACGCGGGAGCAGTATTCGTGGTAGTCCTTGTCGCGGCTCCCGATGCAGTGAATGATCCCGATCGATTTCGGCGTTCTCCCGTCCGCGAGAACG
>JBEKAW010000096.1:0-9162 GCA_050015715.1 Candidatus Krumholzibacteriaceae bacterium | reverse complement strand
GATCGCGCAATGTACTCCCTCGAGATCTACGGGTTCGAGGCGAGCTGGCAGCGCCTCGACCGGAGGACGGGTCTCTTCTGGAAGGCGGGTCTTCACGCGGTCGGGAGCTTCGAGAACAGTCGCTCGGTCGATTTCGCTTCTCTGGGATACGCCGCATCTCCCCCATGGCTCGAGACGTGGACGGCGAGCGTCACGTCGGAGATCCCGCTCGTCCGGTACACGCGTCTTCGGGGAGAGCTGATTGCGTGGAACAAGACGGATGAGCGAGGCGTCGTGACGACGGACGGCACGGTCGATCTCTCGAGCACGGGAGCAGGGGGCGTCGGGGGGATCGCGATCGAGAGCTCGCAGCGCCTCGGCCTCATGGTCGATTACGTGCGCCTCGGCCCCGATTTCTACACTCCGTTCTCCGCGCTCTCGTACGAGTCGAACACCGAGGGGCTCCGCGTGTCCGCGCGCGCGCCGCTCGTGGGCGATCTCGCCGCGCTGTCCCTGTTCTACAAAAGGCTCCGCGACGTGGAGGTCGTCGCGCCGGGGGCGGAGCGGCAGCAGATCTCGCTCGCGGGGGCGTCGCTGGATGCGGATCTCGGGCGCGGCTTCGGCGCGGGGCTCGGCTGGCTGGACAGTAGATCGTGGCGCGACGGGATCGTCTCCCCGCTCGATACGCGCCGCGGAGCGGCGGTGGCGAGTCTCCATTACAATTTCGGCACGGCGGGAGTCGTCCGGCTGCAGTACGAGAGAATACGGAGCGAGGACGCGACGGGCGGTCCCTCGACGGAGTCCGGGGCGGACATGTACTCGCTCTATTCTTCGATCTCTTTTTGAGGAAACTGCGTCACCGGAAGAGGCTCTTGATGGCGCCCCATGAGGAGCTCTCGACGGCCGTCACGGACGTGAAGTCCAGCCAGTCGGCGAAGAATTTTCCACCCGAAACGTATTGCAGTCTGAAGGTGAGAGGCGATTCGAAAACCCTTACGTAGCCGTCACCGACGGCCGGCACGGCGTCGTGTCAAGTGCACGAAACTCCCAGTCCGACGAAATCGAGATCGATCGTCTGCGGTTCCCCGCCCTGAACGGGCATCGTGACGAGCTCGAGGTGATACTGGACCCCGGCTTCGCCCCACACTTTCAAATTAACGCTGTAGGTCCCGAACGGGAGCGCCGGAAGCTGGTAGGTGACCCATTCTCCCGGGTAATCGAGGCCGTTGAGGATGGAGTTCGCCCGCGTGATGGGATCGAAGGCGATATCGTGAGACAGAAGGTACGTCGACGCCTGGACCAGGGCCTCAGCCCCGAGCGCGACGCACGGCACGAGCATCATGAGAGCCGCGGCGAGCACCGTGATCTTTTTCAAAGCCTTCTGTACCACCTCTCCGGATCCGTTCCCGCGGCCGTTTCGATCATTATTCATTGTACGGCAAAAGGGGGCCGTCTGTCAACGCGGCTTTCCTATGAGACGAGGAGCATCGATACGATGAGCTGGGCGAGGATGATCTTCGCGATCATCGAGGCGGGGTACACGGCGGCGTACCAGACGTTCGGAAGCTCGTTCGAGGCTTGCTGGTTCGCGTAGGCGAGACACGCGGGCTGCGTCTGCATTCCCGAGACGACTCCCATGACCGCCGACATGGGGAGCTTGAGGAACTTGTACCCGGCGAGGATTCCCGCCACCGCGGCGAGGCTCGTGATCGCCGCCCCCGCCGCGATGAGACCCCACCCGCCAGTTCTGAACGTCGCGCCGAACCCGGGCCCCGCCTTCGTTCCGATCGCCGCGAGAAAGAACACGAGCCCGACCTGCCTGAGAACGAGGTTCGCCGTGTACGGGATGCCCCAGATGACCGGTCCCGTCCGCTCGAGCTTGCCGAGAACGAGCCCGACGATGAGCGGGCCCCCCGCGAAGCCGAGCCGGAATACCATTCCGTTCGGGAGCGGAAACGCGACGAGCCCGAGAAACACCCCGAGCACGATGCCGAGCGAGAGCGAGAGAAAATCGGTCTCGGCGATCGATCGTATCGAGTCGCCGAAGAACTTCGAAATCGATTCGAGGCTGTCGCGGTGCGCGACGACGCGAATGCGGTCGCCCGACTCGAGAACCGTGTCGGGCGAGGGGACGAAATCGACGTCGCCGCGGCGGAGCCTCGTGATCGTCGCGTCGAAGTGCCTGTGGAGCTCGAGCTCGCGGATCGACTTGCCGATCACGTTCTTGTTCGACACGAAGACCCGCCGGTACGTGATCTGCCCCGATGTCTCGGGGAGGTGCTCGGCGCTCTGGTCTCCGAAAAGGATGCGCGCCCGCTCGAGCGCCTCCTCGGGCCCGACGGCGACGATCTGGTCCCCCGTCGCGAGGATCGTCAAAGGCACGACGACGGAGACTTCGTTCCCCTTCTGGATCCGGCTCAGGGCGAACCCCGGCTCGCCGAGGTACTGGAGCGCCTCCTCGGCAGTTCTTCCGGCGAGCGCCGGATTGGTGACCCTGAACGTCCGGCTGAGAATGGCGCCCGTTCCCGATTTTTTCAGGCGTTCCGCTTCCTCCTTCACGAAGTCGATCCTGAAGAGCTTCGTGAAAAGGAAAAACCAGAGAATGACGCCGAGAACGCCGAAGGGATACGCGAGCCCGTAGGTGACGACCGGGCTTCCGAGATAGAGCTTCACGGCGGCGGGAGGCAGCGCCCCCTTCATGTTGTCGATCGTCTCCACGGTCGCCGCCAGCGCCGGCGTGTTCGTGAGCGCCCCGCAGAACAGACCGGCCGCGCTCGGCGCCGAAAGCCGCATGACGCTCTTGAGAACGACGGCGAGAACGGCTCCGACGCACAGAACGACGATGACGAGGAGATTGATACGGAGCCCGCGCGAGCGGAACGAGGCGAAGAAGCCCGGGCCGGACTGGATCCCTATGGCGTACACGAAGAGCACGAGCCCTATCACATATATATAGTCGGGGAGCGCGAGCCGGGGGTCGAGGGCGCCGAAAGCCATTCCGACGAAGAGAACCGCCGCCACGCCGAGGTTGAAGCCGAATATCCTGACGTTTCCGAGGAGATACCCGAGCCCGATCACCGTGAAGAGAAGGAGAATCGGGTTCGCGGCGAGGATGTTCGTGATGCCCGCGACGGCCGGGCCGAGTCCGGCGAATATGATCTGATGTGCCGCCATCGCTTCAGATCTCTCTCACGGCGACCGCGGTGTCCCGTCCCATGAACCGGGCCGCCGCGCGCACGTGCTCCCAGGGGGAATGTTTGTGGTGCTCGGCGAAGAGATCCTCGCGCCCGGAGCTCTTGGCGATCATCTCGAGGGACCCCGCGTCCGCCGCGACCATGTCGAGCGCGCACACGAATCCGACGTCCGGCGTGATGATCGGTCCCGCCTCGCCCATGCAGTCGCAGTACTTCGCGATCTTCCTGAGAACGTTCACGGCGTATGTCTTCTTGAATCTTCCGTGGGCTGTCGCCGCGGCCTCGGCGAGGAGCTCGTCGAACGGCGCGACGCGCGGCGTGATGCAATGGGCGGGGCACACGAGCGCGCAGTTGCTGCAGCCCGGGCACCAGGTCGCGCCGAAATACGGTCCCGTCGTCTCGAGCTTGATGTTCTGCGTCGGGCATCTCTCGACGCACGTGCCGCACTGCGTGCACCCCTCGGCGTAGGTCGGCTCGCCCCCCGCGTGGATCGCGCCCTTCGTTTCCTTCGCGACGCATCCCATGCCGGCGTTCTTTACGGCGCCTCCCATGCCGCACGCGACGTGCCCCTTGACGTGCGAGAGCAGCAGCACGCCGTCGGCCTCGACGAGATCGGCGCACACGCGGTACGTCATGCGCGAGCCCGTTGCGGCGACGCTCCGGTTGGAGACGACGACGGGGCATCCGAGCTCGTTGTCCGTATAGCCGTGCTTCGCCGCCGCGGCGAGATACCCCTTCGCGCTGTTGCGCGGCCCCGCGTACGTGACGGGGGAATCGAATATGAACGGGCTCGCGCCCAGGGAAGCGAGACACGCCGCGACGCGCCCCGTGAACGGGGCGGGGAGATAGTACTCGTTCCCCGGCTCTCCCATGTGGAGCTTGACGGCGACGCGGTCGCCCGGCGCGAACACGCCGGCGAGCTCGCGCGCGAGAAAATCGAGGAGCGTATCTTCGCGCGAAATGAATGTTGCTTCGCTGGCACTCATCGCATGATCTCCGTCTCGATGGCGCGCGCCCGCGCGCACGCAGGGCGACTATAGCAACGCGCGGCCATCGTGTCAATGCGCGCGCCGGTCGAGCGTCGCGTCGATCGATGCTCGCGACCACGCGCGCGATCGAGTGCGCGAGCGCGAAAAAATATTTCAGAAAATTTTCAAAAAGTCTTGACACATTTTTTCGTACGTGAATAACATGGGCTCAACTTAATTCGGTGCTCGCGCCAAACGACATCCCGAGACTTCCGCATCAAGAAGGTTGACGCGAGCAAAAGAGGCGATGGCGGGCATTCAACTTTCACAAAGGAGTGGGAGACATGCCGAAAGCCAAGAAGAAAGCTAAGCCCAGAAAGAAAGCGAAAGCGAAGGGCAAAGCGAAGGCCAAGAAGAAACCGAAGGCCAAAGCAAAGCGGAAAGTTCGCAGAAAGAAAGCGAAGAAATAGCACGTCATCTAGATATCGTATGTAGAGAGTGCTCATGCGCGGGAACGGCGAAGGCCGTTCCCGCTTTTATTTAGGCGTTGACATCCGCCGCGTCTCGCGCATAATTCTCCCCGACCGGATACGACCGACGCAGGGCGGCGGCTCCGCTTCACGTCGGACCCCGTGACGGATCTTCACACTCTGAAGGAAGGGGTAATCCGTGGAGGGAAAGATCCCCGACAAGATATTCCTCACGCGAGGAGCCGGAAGGCACACGGAGAAGCTCACGAGCTTCGAGTTCGCGCTCAGGGCCGCCGGGCTGTCGCAGTTCAACCTCGTTCACGTTTCGAGCATTTTCCCCCCCCACTGCGTTCTCATTCCCCGGACGAGGGGCGTCTCGATGCTCCGCGCGGGAGAGATCGTGTACTGCGTGCTGAGCTCGAACCACACGGATGAGCGGAGCCGTCTCGTGGGATCCGCTATCGGCGTCGCGATTCCGGAGGACCGGAAACGGTACGGGTACATCTCCGAGCATCACGCGTACGGAAAGCGCGGCGAGGAGCTCGGCGATTACACGGAAGATCTCGCCGCGACGATGCTCGCCTCGACCCTCGGCATCGAGATCGATCTCACCCGGGCGTGGAACGAGCGCAAGCAGGAGTGGAAGATCGCGAGGCAGATCGTCCGCACGACGAACATTGTCCAGACGGCGCTCGGCAAGGACGGGATGTGGACCACCACCGTCGCCGCGGCGGTCTTCTGCAGCTACAAGGGCAGGTAATGGAACGGACATACGATTTTCTCGGAACCGAGGTTTCGGGAACAGACAGGGATCGCGTCGCCGTGATCCCTGTTCCCGTTGAATGGAGCGCTTCCTACGGGAAAGGGACCGCCCGGGCCCCCGGGGCGATACTCGCCTCCTCGTTGCAGGTCGAGTTCTACAACTCCGCGCTCGACGTCGATCTCGAGGGGAAGGGGATCGTCACGCTCCGCGAGAGGCTCGAGCGCAAGGAGGACGTCGTCACGTTCGTGCGCGAGCACCGGGATTATTTCCGCAAAACGTTTCCATGTTTCATCGGCGGCGAGCACTCGATAACGCCGTGGATCCTCGAGGGGCTCGGCTACGACTCCCTCGGCATCGTGTGGCTCGACGCGCACGCCGACATGCGCGGGAGCTACCTCGGCGAGAAGGAGAGCCACGCGTGCGCGGCGCGGAACGCGCTTCCGTTCGGAACGCTCGTCCAGGTCGGCGTGCGGAGCTACTCGAGCGAGGAACGCGATTTTATCCGCGGCTGCGCGGGGACCCGCGTCTTCGGCTGGTGGAACGAGGACGCCGCGAGAGCGATCCGCCGGCTCCCCGATCCCGTGTACCTGTCGATCGATTTCGACGCCGTCGACCCGTCCATCCTCCGCGCCGTCGGCACGCCGGAGCCCGGCGGGCTCCTGTGGGACGAGCTGATGAACCTTCTCACGTTCGTATTCGACGAGAAGCGCGTCGTGGCGATGGACGCGGTCGAGCTGTGTCCCATGGAGCACGACGAAACGTCGAATTTCATCGCGGCCAAGATCGTGTACGAGGCGATTGCGAGATACATTCGGAAGGAGTCGACGCGTGAAGCGTAAGTACCTTTCCCATCCGACGAGGCCGATCGAGCTCAGGGCCGGCATGACATGCGACGCGCTCCTCGACGGCCTCGAGGGATGCAGCTTTCAGGCGCGCTCGCTCGCGCAGGCGGCGCGCATCTGGGCCGATGCGCTCGATGACGACATCATCGTCATGCTCGGTCTCGCGGGCGCGATGGTGCCCGCCGGGATGCGCAAGGTGCTCGCCCAACTCATCGAGAAGCGGCTCATCGACGTCGTCGTCTCGACGGGGGCGAACCTCTACCACGACTTCTACGAGACGGCGGGGAGCTACCACTATCTCGGCTCGCCGAACGTCGACGACGCGAAGCTCCGCGAGGACATGGTCGACCGGATCTACGACACCTTCGCGGACGAAGAGGGATTCCAGAGCCTCGACAAGAAGGTCGGCGCATGGGCGACACGGACGCTCGAGGAGCGGCCGTACACGACGCGCGAGTTTCTCCATCTGCTCGGCAAGGAGGCGAACCGCCTCTCGAAGGGAGAGCAGGGCATCCTGAGCACGGCGTACCGGAAGGGCGTGCCCGTGTACTGCCCGGCGATCGGCGACTCGTCGATCGGCATCGGGCTCGCCGGGAGAACGCCGCGGGTGATCTTCGACATGGTCGGCGACGTCGAGGAGACCGCCGACATCGCCGCGATGAAGCCGACGATGGTGATCTACGTCGGCGGCGGCACGCCGAAGAACTTCATCCAGCAGACGGAGGTCACGAACCAGGTTCTCGGACGGCGCGTCGACGGGCACCGCTACGCGATCCAGTTCGTCGCCGATCCGCCCCAGTGGGGGGGCTTGAGCGGGTGCACCTTCGACGAGGCGGTCTCGTGGGGGAAGATCGCGGTCGATGCGAAACAGGTCGGCGTCCTCTGCGACGCGACGATCGCGCTCCCGATCGTCGCCGCGGCCGTTCTCACGCGGCGGCGGGGGAAGAAGCGTCCGGGCATTCCGAAGTTCTCGTTCTAGGACAGGTGCCCGCGGGGGGCCTCTCCGCGGGACGCGGTCGGGGATTGACGTGCGGGGAGGTTGGGGATGATCGCGGAGATTCGTTCCGGTGCGGTGGTGGGGATCGACGGGTTCGGGGTCACGGTCGAGATCGATCTTGCCACGGGGCTTCCGTCATTCACGATAGTCGGGCTTCCGAACGCGGCCGTTCGCGAGAGTCGCGAGCGCGTGACGTCGGCCATCAAGAACAACGGCTTCAAGTTTCCACAGAAACGGATCACGGTGAACCTCGCGCCCGCCGACGTCCGCAAGGAGGGGGCGGCCTTCGATCTGCCGATCGCGATCGGCATCCTCGCGGCGAGCGCCCAGACGGCCGCCCCGGTATCCCCGGACGCGGTCATTCTCGGAGAGCTCGCGCTCGACGGCCGGCTCAAGCCGGTGAGAGGCGTCCTCCCGATCACGATCTACGCGCGCGACCGGGGCTGGCGGCGCGTCCTCGTCCCCGAGGCGAACGCGCGCGAGGCGGCCGTCGTGAAGGGGATCGACGTCGCGCCGTGCTTTGACCTGCGCGAGGCGCTCCGCATTCTCGAAGGGGGGACGCCTCGTGCCATCGAGCCCGGCGAGGCGCCGCGCGGCGCCAGGGCAGCGTTCGAGCTCGACTATGCGCAGGTTCTCGGGCAGCACGCGGCGAAGCGCGCGATGCAGATCGCGGCGGCGGGAGGGCACCACGTCATCATGGTCGGTCCCCCCGGTTCCGGCAAGACGATGATCGCGAAACGTCTCCCCTCGATACTTCCTCTCCTCGACGACGAGGAGGCGCTCGAGAACGCGAAGATCGCGAGCGTCGCCCGTAGCAGCGGCTGCTCCGCCCTGAGCTTCGAGCGGCCGTTTCGCTCGCCGCACCATTCGGCGAGCGACGCCGGTCTCGTCGGCGGCGGGCGGGGCGCCTCCCCCGGCGAGATCACGCTCGCCCACAACGGGATTCTCTTCCTCGACGAGCTGACCGAGTTCAGGCGCAACGTGCTCGAGTGCCTCCGGCAGCCGCTCGAGGAGGGGCGGATCGTCATCTCGCGGGCGAGCGCCTCGTGCAGCTACCCCGCGCGTTTCCAGCTCGTCGCCGCGATGAACCCCTGTCCGTGCGGGTACGCCGGCGCGGCCGGCCAGCAGTGCCGCTGCTCGCCGCTCGCGATGAGGCGGTACCTCGGCAAGATCTCGGGCCCCTTGATCGACCGGATCGCGATCCACGTCCCGGTGCGGCCCGTCAGGCCGGAGGACCTCGACGCGGAGACGGAACGGCCGGGTGCCGGCTCGCCGGAGATGCGGAGCGAGGTGCTCCGCGCGGCGGAGATTCAACGGGAGCGTTTCAAGGGGATGAAGGGCGTGCGGCGGAACGCCGACATGAGCGTCTCGGATCTCGACGGCCCGTGCGCCGTGGACGGCGAGGCGCGGGAGCTTCTCTCCGCCGCGCAGCGGCGACTCCTCTTCAGCGCGCGCTCGCGGCGGAACATCATTCAGGTCGCGCGCACGATCGCCGATCTCGATGAATCGGGGACGATAGGGGCGCGGCACCTCGCCGAGGCGGTGCAGTACCGCGTGCCGCGATTTCTCGAGGGAAGCTGAGGGGAACGGATCGATGAGCCGCCCGGGCTCTCAGATCTGCCGCGCGTGGAGCACCTCGTGCGCGATGATGAGGCGCTGGATCTCGCTCGTCCCTTCGAAGAGCCGGTTGATGCGCGAGTCGCGGTACATCCGCTCTATCGGGTACTCGCGGATGAAGCCGTATCCGCCGTGGACCTGGAGCGCGAGATCGACGATCCGGTCGAGCGCCTCCGAGCAGTAGAGCTTGACCATCGAGGATTCCTTGGTGACGTCCATCTTCTGGTCGTACATCCACGCGGTGCGGTAGACGATCGATTCCATGTTGTAGAGCTCGGTCGCCATGTCGGCGATCATCCACTGGATCGCCTGGTTCTGGGATATCTTGTGCC
>JBEKAW010000095.1:0-9234 GCA_050015715.1 Candidatus Krumholzibacteriaceae bacterium | reverse complement strand
TGAGCTGGTACGGGCGCGGGTAGCCGAACTGGACGTCCGTTTCGTACCGGAAGCCCGTGAGCCTGAGGTAGATCTCGGCCGGCACTAAGACGAGATTGAGAATCGCGACGACGAGGAAGAATTTGAGAAACCGGCGGCGCGCTCCCGTGCAGGCGCCGATGGCCATGGTCCCCAGCACGAACGCCGCCGCCCACAGGTAGCCCGCCGCGACATTCGATTTGAGCGGCCGCGTCAACGCGAGAAACGCGAGAAGCACGGTCGTTATCAGAAACGATCCGACGTATACCATGCGCGTCGCGCGCAGCCCGGTCGATACCTTCACGGAGCGCACCTCTCACTGCTCCCGCGGTTTGATCTTTTCCCAGTGCTGGTTGCCGGAGGGGAGCCCGCGAACGTTCCGCGACGATTTTCGGTCGACCTTTCTGATGATGTCGGAGAACTCGAGGAGCTTCCGGCCGATCTTCGCGTGGAGCGTCTGGATGGGATCCTTCGACCGCCTGCATTCGTAGAGGGAAAAGGTGTACTCGCGCGGGTGACGGCGCATCATCTCGAAGATGAAATCGTGCGAGTCGAACTGGTCCTCGAGCTGGCCGATGATCTGCTCGAACACGTCTTCGCGGAAGAGCTCGCCCTCGGGGTTCCCGCGGCGCCTCACGCCTCCGCGGACCGGCTCGCGTTCACCATTTCTCATTGTGGACCCTCTTCGCGTCGTACTGAGTCCTCGGCTCTTTCTTCTCCCCCGGGTGCCCGATTGAAATCAGGCTCAGGATGCCGAAGTGCCCGGGAATGCCGAGCACCTCCCTGATCGCTGAGACGCGTTCCTCGCGGGGATGGCACCCGAGCCAAACGCCGCCGAGACCGAGCGCCGCCGCGGCGACGAGGATGTTTTCCGTCGCGGCCGAGCAGTCCTGTATCCAGAAGTCGGGGGAGATCGTCGTGTCGCCGCACACGGCGATGGCGGCCGACGCCTCGCTCAGCATTTTCCCGTTCGGATGCGCGGCGGCGAGTTTCGTGAGCGTCGCGCGGTCCCGGACCACGACGAAATGCCAGGGCTTCCGGTCCCTGCCCGACGGGGCCGCCATGCCCGCCTCGAGAAGCTCGGTGATCGCCTCGCCGCTCACGGGCTCTCCCGTGTACACCCGGATGCTCCGCCGGGCGAAAATCGCTTCCAATCCCATGGTGCGTCTCCTTGTTTTTGGACGGGTACATTATAGCGGAACGCGGCGCGCGGGTATAGGGCAATTCCGGCGGGTGCCCCGCCTCGGAACGCGTCCCCCCTGGGTTAGGGCCTTTCCCGCTGCCTCAGGGCCTCGTACAGGAGAATCGCCGCCGTTACCGAGACATTGAGCGAATCGGCGGCGCCTTTCATGGGGATGCTGATTTGGCGGTCCGAGGCCTCGCGCCATCCCTGGCCGAGCCCAGCATCCTCACTCCCGACGACGATCGCGCAGGGACGAGTGAAATCGGCTTCGGTGTAGAGAGCCTCGGCGGCGGGGGACGTCGCGATTATTGCGATCTTTCGGGCCTTGAGCCAACGTATCGCGAGGGACGCCTCGACCATTGCATTGGGCATTGTGAAAATGGTGCCGAGACTGGACCTGATCGCATTTGGATTGAAAAGGTCCGTGCCCGGATCCGTGATGATGACTCCGGTGGCGCCGGCGCCGTCCGCCGATCTCATGAGCGCGCCGAGATTACCCGGTTTTTCAACGGAATCAACGACGATGTAGAGGGGACAATCCTTCTCGGGCAGGCCCTCGAGCGCTCTGGATGGCCGCCGGGCCACGGCAACGAGACCGCCGGTCGCTTCGCGGTACGCGAGCTTCTCGAAGGCCTTTCGCCCGACCGTGGTGAGGCGGATCCCACGCTCCCCGATGCGCTGCATGACGGGCGCGCTATTCTCCTGATCGAGGAGATCGTGGCAGCAGAACACCTCTTCGAAGACGATCCCGCTCTCGAGGGCGTGCGACAGCTCGCGGACTCCCTCGATGATGATCGAGCCGGTACGCTCCCGCTCCTGCCTCTTATGCAGCTTCGCCGCCGACTTTATCCTGGGGTTGTGAGGGCTGGCGATTGGTTCTCGTTCGGATTGGCTCATTTCAGCAGCACCATCTTCTTCGTCTGCGCGAACGATCCCGCGTCGAGACGGCAGAAGTAGACGCCGCTTGATACCTGGCGGCCATCCCCATCCCTGCCATCCCAGATCTTCGAGTACCGGCCTGCGGGGAGCCGTCCCTCGGCGACCACTCGCAGCAGCCGCCCCATCACGTCATAGATTCGCAGCGATACGAGCGTGTTCTCCTTCAGCCCGAAGTCGATCTCCGTCGCCGGATTGAACGGGTTCGGGTGGTTCTGCGAAAGATACGTCGCCTTCGGCGTCTCTGGGCCGTCAACTCCTGTCGTACCCTCATACCGCAGCAGCGCAGAAGCGCTCTCGCCGCCATAAGAATTCACGGCTGTGACTCGATAATAAAAATGCAGATCCGGCCTCCACTGAAAATCGTAGAAGAACGCATCGACCGGCGAAGCGAGAAGATTACCCGGCCCCGGTGTGAAATTCTCGGTGCTATCTCTGTATACGTTGTAGTGAGCTATGTTCGATTCCGTATTGCGATTCCAGTGAATGAGCAACGCCAAGGCGTTGTTAACGTATACCGAGATTCCCGCAAGACCACTGGGTGGCGCCGGCAGCCTTGGTCCATCGTTGATCAGAATCGAGACACTGTGGGAATAGTAATTCGCGACTGCGAGATCGGGCCGCCCATCTCCGTCAAGGTCGGCAGCACAAACAGACTGGGGGAGACTCTGTGCTCCGTAATCGACGGTAGCCACAAACGCCCCTTCGCCGGTGTTCTTCAGGATGGAGACGGTATTCGAACCTTCGTTCACCACCGCCAGATCAGGTTTTCCGTCTCCATCAAAATCGGCGGCACACACAGATCGGGGAACACTCCCCACTGCGTAATTCATGATCGCAAAAATCCCACCACTATATTTCTCCAAGATAGAGACGTCGCCGGAACCGTAATTTGCCACCGCCAGATCAGGTTTCCCGTCGCCGTCAAAGTCGGCGACACATATAGATCGGGGACTAGTGCCCACTCCGTAATTCCCCGTAACCACAAAGGTCCCATCACCATTGTTCTTCAGGATCGAGACATTGTTGGAACCGAAATTCGCCACCGCCAGGTCAGGTTTCCCGTCACGGTCAAAGTCGGCGGCACATACAGACCGGGGGCCATTCCCCACTCCGTAATGGACGGCAGCCGCAAAGGTTCCGTCCCCATTGTTCCTCAGGATCGAGATGTCGTTGGAACCGGCATTTGCCACCGCCAGGTCAGGTTTCCCGTCCCCGTCAAAGTCGGCGACACATATAGATCGAGGCAGATCCCCCACCGCGTAATTCCCGGCAGCCGCAAAGGTCCCGTCTCCATTGTTCTTCAGGATCGTGATGTCGTTGGAAGAACCATTCACCACAGCCAGATCAAGTTTCCCGTCCCCGTCAAAGTCGGCGACACAAGCACACTCGGGATACGTTCCGACATCGTAATTGATTGCAGCAGCGACCGTTCCATCGCCGTTGTTCTTCAGGATCGAGACACTGTTGGAAGCTTCGTTCGCCACCGCCAGATCAGGCTTCCCGTCCCCGTCAAAGTCGGCGGCACATACGGCCCGGGGACCAAACCCAACCTCGTAATCCGCGGCAGCCGCAAGAGTCCCATGACCATTATTCTTCAAGATCGAGACGCTGTTGAAACTGTAATTCGCCACCGCCAGGTCAGGTTTCCCATCACCGTCAAAATCGGCGACACAGACGCATCGGGGACTATCCCCTACATCGTAGTTGACGGCAGCCGCAAAGGTCCCATCACCATTGTTTTTCAGGACGGACACATTGTTGGAGCCATAGCTCGCCGCCGCCAGGTCGGGGTTCCCGTCCCCGTCAAAGTCCGCTGCGCAAACAGACGCCGGGTAAATCCCCACCCCGTAGCTTACGGCCGCGGCAAAAATCCCTTCACCGTTGTTCTTCAGGATCGAGACACAGCTGGAACCTTCGTTCGTCACTGCCAGATCGGGTTTCCCGTCCCGGTCAAAGTCGGCGGCACAAACGGAATAAGGCACACTCCCCGCCCCGTAGCTGACGGCCACCGCGAAGGTTCCATCACCATTGTTCTTGAGGATCGAGACGTTGTCGGAATCATGATTCGCCACCGCCAGATCAGGTTTCCCGTCCCCGTCAAGGTCGGCGGCACAAACGGAAGAAGGCGCACTCCCCACCCCGTAGCTGACGGCCGCCGCAAAGGTCCCATCACCGTTGTTCTTCAGGATCGAAACACTGTTTGAACCGTAATCCGCCACCGCCAGATCGGGTTTCCCGTCTCGATCAAAGTCGGCGGCGCAAACAGAAACGGGATTGGTGCCCACTACGTAACTGACGGCCGCCGCAAAGGTCCCATCGCCATTGTTCTTCAGGATCGAGACACTGTTTGAACCGTAATCCGCAACTGCGAGATCAGGTTTCCCGTCACCGTCAAAGTCGGCGGCACACACGGATCGAGGGCCACTCCCCACTCCGTAGCTGACGGCAACCGCAAAGACCTCATCGCCATTGTTCAGCAGAATCAAGATATTGTCGGAGCCATAGTTTGCTACCGCCAGGTCTGGTTTCCCATCCCCGTTGAAGTCGGCGACACAAATAGACTCGGGATTTTCCCCGACCTGGTAATCCACGCGAGCGTCGAAAAGCAGGGGTACGGCGAATACTCCGCGTGCGAGCATGCAAAATCCGGCCACCAGAAGGAAGACTACGGCAGGCTTTGAAGGCAATCTCATAAATGGGCCCCTCTCTCAGCGCCGATGTCATGACAGAAATGCGATGGGGCGCTCGTTAAGTCTCTTCTATTCCTTATGGTAATTATAGCACAATTCATGCCTAAATGCTTAAAATATCAAAGCTTCCGCGCTTGGAGCATATGATTATTTTCGCCGTCAAATTGGGTTGCACATAGCGAAATCTAGCGCAGCTTGATCATCTTTCTTGTCACAAACGATCCGTCGGGTCCCTTCAGCCGATAGAAATAGATGCCGTTCGGGAGGGCTCTTCCGTGGTTATCCAGCCCGTTCCAGCTCAGAGAATGCGTGCCTATGTCCATGTGGCTATCGCAAAGAGTCGTCACGAGCCGCCCCGTAACGCTGAATATCTGCAATTCGACGAGCCCCGCGCGGGGCAGGGCAAAACCGATCGAGGTGCCCCCATCGAACGGGTTGGGGAAGTTCTGCTGCAGGGCCAGGGACGGACCGGCGTTCGGAGTCGAATCCACGCCGGTGAGGATCTCACGGTAACCGGCGATCGAGGCGAGCAGCCACCACGCGGCCTTTCCTTTCTGGATGCAGCTTGCGCGGTTGGCGTGACCGCATATATCGCACTGGGGGCTCGCATACTGCGGGTGCTGCACGGGCACCGTGCTTCCGGAGTAGACGTACGTGGCTTGCTCCCATGCCTGCGTCCCGGGGTTGAACCACCAGCTGTCGAGATCGGCGAAGTCGAACAGCACCTTGTTGTTACTCGAGCAATACTGCCGGATCTGCTCGTTCCTGAGCTGGCGATTGTATCCCCCCGCGCCATTCATACACGCGTTCCCCGTCATGTAGACGAAGGTGACGTTCGGAAACTCCGTCTGCAGCCGGGACATCGAATCGAAGTATGCCTGGACGTATGATGCCGATGCCGTGTCCAGATCGCTGCACCAACAGAACATTGACACGTTGATGCTCGGGTGGCCGCGAAGGATATTTCGCGTGCTGTTCATCCCTGCTGCCGTAGACCAATACTGGTCCGGCGTCGCCGAGGATCCGTCGATGCATAGGGAGCCCGGCACGGTGGGAAGGGTATTACCTCCGACCGTATCGGCGTAGGCCGAATTACCGAACTGGATAATGTCGAGCCCCGTCGTCAGTTGCAGCCCATGCGACTGATGCCCGTACTGCACCTTGACGTTATTCTGGATGCCATGAATCCAGACGAGCGGGATTTGTGCGAGGTCCGTGCAATTGTGGTCTACAACGATCGGCGGCGTGAAATCAAAGGCGTGGAGTATCTTCGGGAATGGGGCGAGCGCAAAGCATGTCCCGACGAACAGCGCCATTATCTTTCTCATGAGATGTCCTTGCAAATGGAAGAATCCGAACACACTTTCGAATTGTTCTTAATTATAATAGAGAATCGCTTGAAGAACAATCAATTATTTGATATTGAGTTCTCAAGGGAGAGTATATGTGCGGTCTATTCGGCATCATCAATTTCGACAAACGTCCGGTCGACTTGGACGAGTCCAAGCGAACGCTTGGTATCCTCGATCATCGTGGACCGGACGGATCGGGCTACTACCACCGGGATAACGTTTTCCTCGGCCACACGCGGCTGAGCATCATCGATCTCGAGGGCGGGTGGCAGCCCATCTACACGGAGGACGGCAGGTACCTCGTCATCTTCAACGGCGAGATCTATAATCACGAAGAACTCCGCCCTTCCCTTATCGCGCGAGGGCACCGGTTCAAGACTCGCTCCGACACCGAGGTTCTCGTCCACCTCTTTGAGGATGAGCGAGAGCGGTTCTTGAGCAAGATCATCGGGATGTTCGCCATCGCAATCTACGATACCGAGACGGGTGAGCTCCTCCTCGCGCGGGATCGAATCGGCATCAAGCCCCTCTATTACTTCTGCGACGGGAAACGATTCATCTTCGCCTCGGAAATGAAGGCGATCATAAGATCGGGACTCATCCCTCTCGACGTGGACGATCGCGTCGTATACCAGTTCCTGACGCTTCACCATTCGATCCCGCCGGATACACTGATCGGCGGAATCAAGTCGCTCAAACCGGGGCATTTCATGTTCGTGAAAGGCGCGCCGGGGGCACCGGCTCCTTTCTGGGACATCGAATCGAACGCGGACGCGCCGCAGCTCTCGTACGAAGATGCGGAACGCAGCGTCGAGGACCTTCTCTACGATGCGGTCAAGAAACGGCTCATGAGCGAGGTTCCCCTGGGTCTTTTTCTGAGCGGGGGGGTCGATTCCAGTCTCATCGCTGTTCTCATGCACAAGATGGTAGGGAGCGGGATCAAGACTTTCTCGATCGGATTCAAGGAGCGGGGGTTCAGCGAGCTGCCCTATTCGCGCCGGGTGAGCACTCTGATCGATTCGGACCACGTCGAGATCATCGTCACCGCGAAGGACGTCATGGAAAATATTGGGAACGTCGTGTGGTTCAGGGAGACGCCGATCTCGGAAGCCTCCGACATCCCGATCCATCTTCTCTGCAAGGCCGCCGCCGAGAAGGTGACCGTGGTTCTCACGGGGGAGGGAGGAGACGAGGTTTTCGGCGGCTACTCGAAATATCATTTCGAGAACATCGCGCGGCGTCTGGCGCCGCTGGCGAACCCGGTCGTGCGGAGCCTGGTGCGAAACAGGCTGACCGATGCGGTCATCCCGCAGCGGCTCGGCACGGCCCTCGATCTGCTCCTCGTGAAGGACCGCTTCCGGCGATACTACCGTTGGTTCAGTTTCTTCAGGGAGGAGGAGCTCGATTCCTACCTTCGGGACGACCGGCGCGAGCTCCTCGCCGCCGGAAACGCCTTCGCCGGGATCATCGGCGACAAGAGATTCAGGACGAACGTCGAGGAGATGCAGTATCTCGATATCAAGGTATGGCTCCCCGACAATCTCCTGCTCCGGGCCGACCGCCTGTCGATGGCGAGCGGACTCGAGGCGCGCGTTCCCTTCCTCGATCATCGGCTCGTGGAGCTGGGTTTCCTCGTGCCCACGCGCTTCAAGGTCCATGGGTCCACCGGCAAGTACATCATCAAGAAGATCGCCGAGAAATACCTCGACCGGGACATTCTGTACCGGCAGAAGGTCGGTTTCGCGGTTCCGGTCGGGGAGTGGTTGCGCGCGGACCTCAAGGATTTTCTCGTATCGCACCTTACGCGGAGCGACTCGTTCTGCGCGGAATATCTCAAACGGGAGAGTATCGAGCGGCTCGTTTCGGAGCACGTGGAGGAGAAGATGGATCACCACAAGAAATTGTGGATCCTCCTCAATCTCGAGCTCTGGCGCGATGCGTTCATCAAGCGGTGAAACGATTGTGAAGATTCTCTGGCTCAAGAACAACCTCCTCCATCCTCTCGATTCGGGAGGCAAGATCCGGACGTATCAGATGCTCCGGAAAGTCCGGGAGAAGCACGAGATTCATTTCGCCGCGTTCGCCGAGGGGAACAGGGACGCCGATTCGATGCGCGACGCCCGCGAGTATTGCCACAGCCTGTTCACCGTCGCGCCTCCTCGGATTCCCGGAAAGAACTCCCCGGGGTATTACGCGAGCGTGCTTCGCGCTCTTTTCGATCGCCGCCCGTTTACCGTGTCGTCGTATGAAAGCCCGCGGATGCGCGAGCTCGTCGCGCGCCTCGTCGCCGAGAACGGGTACGACCTCCTCGTCGCCGATTTTCTCACAATGTGCCTCAATGTCCCGAAGTCTCTCCCCATCCCCGTCGTCCATTTTTCGCATAACGTTGAAGCGATGATCTGGCGGCGCCACGTCGAGAATGAGCGCAATCCCATCAAGCGGTTGGTATTCATGCGTGAGCGCGAGCGCGTCGAGCGGTTTGAACGGGAGGTGATCGGCACGTACGCGTTCACGATCGCCGTCTCCGAGACGGATTGCGAGTATTTCAGGCGCGTCTACGGGGTTTCGCGCGTGGGATCGATCTCGACGGGGGTTGATACGGAATTCTATGCTCCGCGGGGCGCCGCCGAGAAGGCGGATTCGATTCTCTTCCTCGGCTCGATGGACTGGATGCCCAATATCGACGCGGTGCAGCACTTCGTCCGGAATATCTACCCGTTCGTGAAGAGCGAGGTCCCCGATGCGAGCCTCTCCGTCGTCGGACGGAGCCCCGATGCCTCGGTCACCGCGCTCGCTGACGGCGATCCGTCGATCGTCGTGACCGGCACCGTTCCCGATACGCGGATCTACGTCGATCGCTCGGCCGTCGCGGTCGTGCCGATACGGATCGGCGGCGGCACGAGAATAAAGATCTATGAGATGATGGCGATGGCAAAGACGGTCGTCTCGACCACGATCGGCGCCGAGGGCTTGCACTACGCCGATGGAGAGAATATTCTGATCGCGGACGAGCCTCGCGAATTCGCGCGGCTCGTGATCAAGGCGCTGCGAG
>JBEKAW010000094.1:0-9239 GCA_050015715.1 Candidatus Krumholzibacteriaceae bacterium | reverse complement strand
GGGTACTTGAGATCGTACGAGCGCTTGAGGCGCGAGCAAAGATAATTCGCGTTGAGGATCGCGTTCTCCGCGACGTCCCGGAGGCCGGGCCCGCCGAGCGCGCGGATGTACGCGTAGGCCTTCACGAACACGTTGAAGTTCCCGAGGTACGGGTGCACCCTCCCGATCGACTTCGGACCCTCGGGGGAGAGCCTGAAGATGCCCTTCTCCTCGACGACGCGCGGAACGGGAAGAAACTCGACGAGGTGCGTCGCGACCCCGACGGGGCCCGATCCCGGTCCGCCCCCGCCGTGCGGCGTCGAGAACGTCTTGTGGAGGTTGATATGCATGATGTCGAAGCCGACGTCGCCGGGACGCACGACGCCGAGGAGCGCGTTCATGTTCGCGCCGTCCATGTATACGAGGGCGCCCTTGGCGTGCACGACGCGGACGATCTCGGCGATCTCGCGCTCGAAGAGCCCGAGCGTGTTCGGCAGCGTGAGCATGAGAACGGCGGTCTCGCCGGTGACCTCCTTCTCGAGCGCCGCGGGATCGATGAGCCCGCGCTCGTTCGAGGGAATCGTCTTCGGCGTGAAGCCGCAGGTGGCCACGCTCGCCGGATTCGTTCCGTGCGCCGAGTCGGGGATGAGAACGACCGTCCGCTTCTCGCCGCGGTCGGCGAAGTACGCGCGGGCGAGCATGATGCCCGTGAGTTCCCCGTGGGCGCCCGCGGCGGGCTGCAGCGTGAAGGCCACCATCCCCGTGATCTCCGAGAGCGCGCGCTCGAGCCGCCAGACCAGCTCGAGGGCGCCCTGCGCGTCGGCGTCGTCCTGCGCGGGATGAAGCCCCGTGAATCCGTCGAGGCGCGCGATTTCCTCGTTCACAAGCGGGTTGTATTTCATCGTGCAGCTTCCGAGCGGATAGATTCCCTTGTCGACGTGGTAGTTCTTCCCGGCGAGCTCGACGTAGTGGCGAACGATATCCTGCTCTCCCATCTCGGGGAGGCCGAGCGGCGACGTGCGCAGGCCAGGCAGGTCGATCCGCTCGACGGGGCAGTCGCTGTCGGGGATGCGGTAGCCGCGCCGTCCCCGTTTCGATTTTTCGAAGATCGTCCGGCTCATCGTCCCGCCCCCTTTCCCGCGACGAGATCTCGATAGAGCTCTATCTCGGCCCTCGTGCGCCGTTCAGTCACAGCGACGAGGACCGCATTGTCTCCAAGCTCGGGGAACGAGGCGCCGAGAGGGATTCCCCCGAGGATGCCCTTCTTCGCGGCGGCGCCGAGAAATTTCTTCGCCGCGACCGGAAGCTCGACGACGAACTCCTGGAAGAAATGCCGGCCGAAGGGCAGCCGCACGCCCTTCGTCCCGGCGAGCATCGAATACAGGGTGTGGCTTTTCGCGTAGCTCTGCTCGGCGACCTCCCGGAATCCCCGCTCGCCGAGCGCGGTGAGATACGCCGCGGCGGAAAGGGCGCAGAGCGCCTCGTTCGAGCAGATGTTCGACGTCGCTTTCTCGCGGCGGATATGCTGCTCGCGGGTCTGGAGCGTCATCACGTAGCCCCGCTTGCCGTCGAGGTCGGTCGTGCCGCTGATGAGGCGCCCGGGCATACGCCGGATATATTCGTTCTTCGTCGCCATGATGCCGAGGAGCGGCCCCCCGTAGCTCTGGGGAAGTCCGAGAGACTGCCCCTCGCCGACCGCGATATCGGCGCCGTACTCCCCCGGCGGGGCGAGAATGGCGCACGAGACGGGATCGACGCAGGCGATGAGGAGCGCGTCCGCCCCGTGGGCGAGGGCGGAGAGCTCGCCGGCCTGCTCGACGAGGCCGAAGTAGTTCGGCTGCGCGAGGATGACGGCGGCGGTCTTTTCCTTGAGGGCGTCCTTGACGCGGTCGAGATCGAGGGTCCCCTCCTTCGTGTACGGAATCTCCCGGAGCTCGATGGCGCGCGCCGAGGCGTACGTCTCGAGCACGGCGCGCCAGCGCGGCGAAAGGGCCCGCGGAACGAGCACGACGCCGCCTTTCCGCATGCCGCTCGCCATGAGCACGGCCTCGGCGAGGGCCGTCGCGCCGTCGTACATCGAGGCGTTCGCCACGTCCATTGCCGTGATACGGCACATGAGGCTCTGGTACTCGTATATGGCCTGGAGCGTCCCCTGGCTCACCTCCGCCTGATACGGCGTGTAGGATGTGTAGAATTCGCTCCGCGAGGTCACGTAGCGCACGAGCGCCGGCACGTGGCGGTCGTATATCCCGCCCCCGAGGAAGCTCGCCAGCGAGGCGGCGGGGCGGTTCTTCGCGGCAAGCTCCCCGAAGAGCCCCGCGAGATCGGCTTCCGCGAGCGGCGCCTCCAGGTCGAGGATACCCTTCATCCGGAGCGTCTTCGGGATCGGCTCGAGCAGCTCCTCGAACGATTGAACCCCGATGCGCGCGCGCATCTCGCTTCGATCTGCGTCAGTGTTCTGAATGTAGCTCATTTACCTGTCCTCTGATTCGTCCTCTTTTCCCGTCTCCTGCTCACCGAGGAAATCCCGGTATTCTTCGTAGCTGAACAGCACCTCGAGCTCTCCCGGCTCGTCCATCCTGATCTTTATGAACCAGCCGTGGTCGTAGGGGCTCTTGTTCACGATCTCGGGTTTCGCGACGGCCTTGCCGTTGACCTCGATCACCTCGCCGGTCACCGGCGAATAGAGATCGGCCACGGTCTTCACGGCCTCGATCGTCCCCATCGGGTCCATCTGCGTGACCTTGTGCCCTACCTCGGGGAGCTCGATGTACACGATATCCCCGAGCTCGCCCGTCGCGTAGTCGCTGATCCCGATGATCGCGGTATCTCCGTCCTCGACGTATACCCACTCATGCTCCTTCGTGAATTTGCATTCTTCCGGGTTCATCGCTCTCCTTCCTTTCCGCCGAGCGCCTCGTTCCGCCAGTGCCCTTGTGTTGATACGCGTTCCGTCGAACGGCAATCGCCGCCAAAGTCGATCAATCCGCCGCGCGGCTCCGGTAAAAGGGGACCGGCACGATCTTCGCCTCGGCCGCCTTTCCCCGCACGTCGATCGCAAAGCCGCCCCCGTCGAGCTTCGTGGCGCTCGAAACGAGGGCGAGCGCGAGACTCCTCCCGAGCGTGGGCGCGAATGTGCCCGAGGTTACCGCTCCGATCGCGCGCCCTCCCTGGAGAACGCCGAATCCCTGCCGGGCGATCTGCCGCCCGACGATCTCGAAGCCCGCAAGCATCCGCGCGGGGCCCCGTTCCTTTTCCCTGAGAAGCGCCTCTTTGCCGAGAAAATCCTTCTTCGCGAGCTTCACGAGCCACGCGAGCCCCGCCTCGAGCGGAGAGGTCTCCTCGCCGAGCTCGTGCCCGTAGAGGCAGAAGCACGGCTCGAACCGGAGCGTGTCGCGCGCGCCGAGCCCGATCGGACCGACGCCGAGATCCGCGCCGGCCGCGAGCAGCTCCTCCCATGCACCCATCGTACGAGCGGCGGGAAGATAGATCTCGAAGCCCAGCTCACCCGTGTATCCGGTGCGCGAGATGATGATCTCCGCGCCCCGCGATTCGTACGAGACAAAACGGTAATAGCCGAGATCCGCGAGCTTGTCCTTGACCGGCTTCGCGATCCCGGTCCGCAAGAGGAGCTCGCGGGAGCGCGGCCCCTGAACGGCGATCTGCCCCGTCGCCGCCGTCAAATCCCGGATCTCGACGCCCGGAGCCTTGAGCCCCTTCAGATGTCCGAAGATCTTGTCCACGTTCACCGCGTTCACGACGAGGAGAATCCGCTCGTCCGAGAACTTGTAGACGAGGAGATCGTCGAGCACCGTGCCGCGCTCGTTGCAGCAGACCGTGTAGCAGATCTGGCCGACGGCGAGCTTCGCCACGCTGTTCGTGACGACCCGGTCGGTGAAGGCCGCCGCCGCGGGACCCGTGATGGAAATCTCACCCATGTGGCTCACGTCGAAGAGCCCGACCGCGGTGCGGACCCGCGCGTGCTCGGCGACGATCCCTTCGAACGAGACGGGCATGAGAAAACCGGCGAAGGGAACGATCCTCCCCCCCGCAGCGACATGCGCTTCGTACAACGGCGTTTTCTTGAGCTCCATTTTCAACCCCTTTGATTAACCCTTTCCCGAAGCTAGGTTAATAGCATTTTGCCAGGGCTTTTGAAAGCAAATTATCGCCGAGCGCGGTCTGCGCGCGACTCGACCCAACACCTCTCACGCCGCGCGCGGCTTCATGAACTTCCTGAGCATCTGGCCCGTGTAGGACCGCGCGCAGTCGAGGATGTCGACGGGCGCCCCGGCGAAGATGACCTCCCCGCCGCGGTCGCCCCCCTCGGGGCCGAGGTCGACGATGTGATCCGCCATGCGGATGATCTCCGGATTGTGCTCGATGATGAGAACGGTGTTTCCGCGCTCGACGA
Source organism: Candidatus Krumholzibacteriaceae bacterium (assembly GCA_050015715.1). Classification (GTDB taxonomy): domain Bacteria; phylum Krumholzibacteriota; class Krumholzibacteriia; order Krumholzibacteriales; family Krumholzibacteriaceae; genus SSS58A. The sequence goes on along the minus strand of JBEKAW010000094.1, from coordinate 4,846 downwards.
GCTCGTCGAGCACCCGCATGAGAAGTTTGACGTCCTCGAAATGGAGCCCCGTGCTCGGCTCATCGAGGATGTAGAGCGTCTTCCCCGTTCCGAGCCTGGAGAGCTCCGCGGAGAGCTTCACGCGCTGCGCCTCTCCTCCCGAGAGCGTCGTCGCCGACTGTCCGAGACGGATGTACCCGAGCCCGACGCTCCGGAGCACCTCGAGCTTCCGGACGACTTTCGGGATGTTCGCGAAGAACCCGCACGCCTCCTCGACCGTCATATCGAGGATCTCGGCGATGTTCCGGTTCTTGAAGGTTATCTCGAGCGTCTCGCGGTTGTACCGCTTCCCCTTGCACTCCTGGCAATGGACGTAGACGTCGGGAAGAAAATGCATCTCGACCTTGATCATGCCGTCGCCGCGGCAGTTCTCGCAGCGGCCTCCCTTGACGTTGAAGCTGAATCGGCCCGGCCTGTAGCCGCGCATCCGCGCGTCGGGAAGCCGGGCGAAGAGATCGCGGATCGGACCGAAGAGGCCCGTGTAGGTAGCGGGGTTCGAGCGCGGCGTGCGCCCGATCGGGGACTGATCGATGTCGATCACCTTGTCGATGTGCTCGACGCCGTCGATACGGTCGTGCGCCGACGGAAGCTCCGAGCTTCTGAAGAAATGCCTGCCGAGCGCGCGATAGAGGATGTCGTTCACGAGCGTGCTCTTGCCGGAGCCCGATACGCCCGTCACGACGACGAGCTTCCCGAGCGGGATCTCGACGTCGATGCCCTTCAGGTTGTTCGCGCGGGCGCCGCGTATGACGAGCGAGGCGCCGGAGCCCCGGCCGGCGCCGTCCTTGAGCTCGAACCAGCGCTCCTCCTTGAGATAGCGACCGGTGAGACTCGCGGGGGACTCCATGATCTCGCCGGGCGTGCCCTCGACGACGACGGCGCCCCCCCGCTCCCCCGCCCCCGGCCCGAGATCGACCACGTAGTCGGACGAGAGAATCGTCTCGCGGTCGTGCTCGATCACGATGACGGTGTTCCCCGCGTCGCGGAGAGCCTTGAGCGTCCCGATGAGACGCTCGTTGTCCCGGTGATGGAGCCCGATCGACGGCTCGTCGAGAATATAGAGCACGCCGACGAGCTTGGAGCCGATCTGGGTGGCGAGCCGTATCCGCTGCGCCTCCCCGCCGGCGAGCGTGCCCGCGGAGCGGTCGAGCGTGAGGTAGGAGAGCCCCACGTTCGCGAGGAAGCGCAGCCGCGCGGCGATCTCCCGCACGAGCGGCTCGGCGATGATCCTGCTGTTTCCCGCAAGCTCCAGGTGCGCGAAGAAATCGATCGTTCGTTCGATCGTGAGCGCCGAAAGGGCGGCGATCGTGTTTCCGGCGACCGTCACGGAGAGGGTCTCGGGACGGAGCCGCGAGCCCCCGCAGGAGGCGCACGGGTTCGACGTCATGAAGGTCTCGATCCAGCGGCGGATCGCCTCCGATTTCGTCTGGTGGTACCGGCGCCGGAGATTCGGGACGATCCCTTCCCACGCCGTGCAGTACTCGCCGCGCCCCCGCTCGAAGTCGTATTTGACGACGATCTCCTCGTCCGTTCCGTCGAGGACGATCGTCTGGACCCCCCCGGGGAGCCGGTCGAACGGCGTTTCGAGTGAGAAATGGAATTTCTCGGCGAGCGCATCGAGACGGTAGCGGAACCAGTTCCCCTTGAGCTGCCCCACGGGCGCGATCGCGCCCGCGGCGATCGAGAGCGTACGGTCGGGCACGACGAGCTCCCGCGCGAAATCGATCTGCGTCCCGAGACCGTGGCATGCCGGGCAGGCGCCGTACGGCGAGTTGAAGGAGAACATGCGCGGGCTGATCTCGCCGAGGCTCTTCCCGCAATACGGGCACGCGTATTCGAGGCTGTAGAGCGTCTCTTCTCCGTCTCGGAGAACGAGGATCACCCCGCCGCCGGCCTTCGCCGCGGTCTCCACCGAGTCGGCGAGGCGCCGCCCGATCTGCGCCTTGACCTTGAGCCGGTCGACGACGACCTCGATCGTGTGCTTCTTCGTCTTCTCAAGAGAGAGAGACGCCTCGAGCTCGCGGATCGCGCCGTCGACGCGCACCCGCGTGAATCCCTCGCGCATGAGCTTCGCGAGCAGCGCGCGGTGCTCTCCCTTGCGCCCCCGCACGACGGGCGCGAGGATCTCGAGCTTCGTCCCTTCGGGAGCGCCCTGGAGCCGGTCGACGATCTGCGCGACCGTCTGGCGCGATATGGGGCGCCCGCATCCCGGACAGTGCGGATCGCCGACGCGCGCGAAAAGCACGCGGAGGTAATCGTAGATCTCGGTGATCGTGCCGACGGTCGAGCGCGGATTCCGCGACGACGTCTTCTGGTCGATCGATATGGCAGGGGAGAGCCCCTCGATGCTGTCGACGTCGGGCTTCTCCATCTGTTCGAGAAACTGGCGGGCGTAGCTCGACAGCGACTCGACGTAGCGGCGCTGGCCCTCGGCGTAGATCGTGTCGAACGCGAGCGACGACTTGCCGGAGCCGCTCAGGCCCGTGATGACGACGAACCTGTTCCGCGGTATCGTGACGGTGATGTTCTTGAGGTTGTGCTCCCGGGCGCCCCGCACGACCAGGTTCTCGCGAGCCATCTCCCCGCTACTCCTTCTTCACCGGCTCCTCTGCGGCCTTCTGGCCGCCGGGGGCGGCCTTCTTGTCCTCGATCCGCTTGAGACCCTCGGACGCGACCTTTCCCCAGTCGGAGGCCGGCCCGTACGAGGACAGGACGCCCTCGTAGATCGCCTGGGCCTGCCCCAAATCGCCCTTGAGCTCGTAGCACGCGCCCGCCTCGAGCTTCGACGTGATCCCCCACATGCCCCCCGTCTTGAGGTACGGCACGCGAAGGAGCTCGCGGATCGCCTCGTCGTACCGGCCGAGACTCTTGAGGCTCATCCCCGCCCAGTAGTGGGCGCGTCCCTGCTGCTCCTCGCTCGTCGCGACGTCGGGAATCCTGATGTAGACGTCGTAGGCGAGCTCGTTCTTCCCCGCCTGGTTGTAACAGAATCCGAGGTCGAAGAGGACCTCGACGATGCCGTCGTGCCCGGGATACGTCTCGACGAGCTTCTGCCACGTCGACGACGCGTCGTCCCATTTCTCGAGCTGCTGATACACGCTCCCGAGGTTCTTCCATGCGGTGAAGGCGAGCTCGGGGTCCTTCGCCGACTCGGCCGCGAGCGCGTAGTTCTTCGCGGCGAGGTTCAGATTGCCCGCGCCGAAGTCCGCGGACCCGAGCTTGAAGTAGGCCTGCGGGAGAATGGCCGATTGCGGCGCGGACGCGATGAAGCTCTCGAGCTTCTCCGCCGCCTCCTTGTACCCTCCCCGCTTCAGGTCGCAAAGAGCGAGGTAGAAGAGCGCCTCCGTCGCCTCATCCGAATTTGCGTATTTCTTCTGCAGGTCGCCGAGAGAGGCGGCCGCCTCGTCGCAGCGCCCTTCCTCGGCCTCGATCCTGCCCTTCTCGAGGAGGACGGCGCCGAGCCCCTTCCACGCCGCGCAGCGGGCCGCGAGCCACTGCGTGTCCCGCCCGTACTGATCGATCTGCTTGAGCCTCATGGAGGTCCTCGCCCTCAGCGCGACGACGCGGCAGCTGTCGACGCCCTGCATGGCGAGCGCGTCGCCGAGGTTCTTCGCGGCGCTTGTATAATCCCCGGAGCCGAGCTCGGCCTCGCCGGCCTGGGTCAGGTTCGCCGCGGTCCGCTCTCCCGCGGCGAGCTCGTCGAGAAGCGGACGCGCCTGGTCGTATTGTCTCGCGTCGAGGTAACGGCCGCCGAGCCAGGCGAGCGCCATGAGCCGCACGGTCTTCGGGAGCTCTTCCCTGTTGAGAAGATTCTGGATGGTCTCTTCCGCCTTCTTCCCGTCACCCGCCCTGTCCCGCGCAATCCCCTCCCGATAGACGGCGTCGGCGGCAAGCTCGCTCTCGGGATAGGCCGCGGCGAATCCCGCATAGGCGTCGGCCGCCTCGGCGTAGAGACTCCGGTAGTAGAGGCAATCCCCTTTTCGAATCATGCATTTCTCGGCGATGGTCCTTCCCGGGGCCCGGGCGATGCACCGGTCGTAGGCGGCGGATGCGCCGGTGTAGTCCTTCGCCGCCATGAGGGCTTTGCCGAGATCGTAGAGAACCCCGGTGACTCTCGGATCGTCGGGATAGGTCGAGGCAAAGGTCTGAAACGCGCGCGCGGCGCCGGCATTGTCCCCTTTGCGCTGCATGAGGCCGGCGCCGAGGAGCACCGCCTCCTTCTTCTGGACGGCCGGAGCGGACGAGGCGAGCACTTCGCCCGCGGCGGCGAGCGCGGCGCTCGCGGCGGCCGTATCTCCCCCGGAGGCGCGCTCGGACAGGTACCGGGCCTTCTCCGTGAGCGCCCACCATCTTCCCTCGCCCGCGCCGTAGAGCTTCATGTACTCGTCGATCCTGTCGAGCCGCTCGGCGAGGCTCCATTCCGACTGACGCTCCGACAGGTACTCCCGGAGGGCGCGCTCGCCCCACGTCGTGTTCTGATATTTCCGGGATGTGTCCGTCAATAAATCGAGCCCCTTGGTCCGCTCGGCGCTCGCGTCCTCCCCGCGAGCCTTCGCCGCTCCGGCCCGCATGACGTGCGCGGTCCCGAGATAATAGGAACCTTTCGCGCGGAGGGAATCGGAGAGCTCCTTCGCGAGGGCTCCCTCGAGGAGCGGCATCGCGGCGTCCGCATCGCGGGCGTCCTCGATGAGAATGGCCCCGGCTTCGAGCGACCGCTGCGCCGGCCCCGCGTCCCACGCGGCGATCCGCGAGAGCTTCCTCCCCACGGCCGCGTTCCAGACGGGCCGCACGGCGAGCGCGCTCAGCC
>JBEKAW010000093.1:0-10586 GCA_050015715.1 Candidatus Krumholzibacteriaceae bacterium | reverse complement strand
GCGCCGCATCCTCGAAGAGACCGTTCGTCTCGAGGTATATACGCAGGCCTGCCTTCCGGATATCCCCCGCGAGCGCGCCGAGAAACTCGCTCTGCTCGAGCGGCTCCCCTCCCGTGAGGCTCACCGAATGGATCCCGGGAGAGACTTCAGCGAAGGAGCGCACGAAAGAGGCGATCTCGCGCGAATCGACCGGATTGGCGACGGCGCGCGCCGCGGAGGCGCCGCCGAGAGCGCACTCCGGCACCCGCTCGCGCGTGCGCGGCGTGTCGCAGTATGCGCAGCGCAGCGAGCATCCGGCGAAGCGGACAAAGATCTGGAGAACGCCGACGTGAGGCCCCTCCCCCTGAATGGACCGGAAGACCTCGGCGACGTACCCGCGAGCCTCCATGGTTACGAGACCCCCCGCACCTTCCTGAGCGCGCGCTCGATCGATTCGCACTCGCGCGCGTAGCGGTCCAGCACGGCGAGGCCAAACTGCTTCGCTTCGACGTCGAACTTCTTGAGCCCGACCGCGGAGACGGGGGCCCCCGACGGATTGACGTTGACGCCGAAATGAAACACGAGCGACATGGGCGAGGCGGTGCAGATCGCGACGGTGAGCTTGCGGCCGTTCACGAAGAGATCGTCGCCGCTGCGCGTCACCGCGACTCCCGGGGACATCTCCTCGAGCGTCTCCTTCACGATCGACGCGAAGAGCCTCAGGCGCACGTTCCCTTCGCGGAGCGGACACTGGAAGTGTTCGCCGATAAAATGGAGCATCTGCTTCGCGACGATCTCGTGCTGCTCCTCGACGTCCTCGAGATCGACGAGGCGCGAGCCGGAGACGCCGCAGGCGCCCGTAAAGGCGACGACGCCGTCCCACGGAATCCCGGCCTTCTCCCGCACGAAATGGCTGCGGAGCTCGGCCCCCGTATACGCGATCTCCTCGGCGAGAAACGCCGTTTGCACCAGAACGAACACGTTTTCCTTCACGCGTCCTCCTTTCCGAACCTCACTCGCCGCTCCGCCGGCGTGCCGGCGACGGCCCGCTTGAGCCTCAAACACGATTCGCACGATCCGCACGGCGCATCTCCCCCGCGGTAGCAGCTCCAGAGGAGCTCCCACGGGATCGCGAGCGCGAGCGCGCGCTCCACGATCTCGCGCTTCGTCATGCGGAGCGTCGGGCTCACGACGCGGACGCGGCGGGCGAGCCCGAGCTCGAGGGCGCCGTTCGTCCGCTCCAGAAACTCCTCGGAGTTATCCGGAAACGCCGCCGCCTCCTCCCGGTTGAAGCCGACGATAATCGTCGAGCGCCTCGGCGGACCACGACGGAATATCGCGCCCGCGCTCGACGAGGGCCGAGGTCGACAGCCGCGCGAGCCACGGGAGATCCAGGCGCTCGAATGGAACGCGGTAGCTCGCGGCGATGCTCCGGGCGGCCTCTTCCTCCCTCCGCGCGGCACGCTGCCCGTAGTCGAAGAACAGCGCGGCGGCCGGCTCCCACCCCTCCGTCCCGGCCAGCGCCAGCGCGACCGTGGAGTCGAGCCCCCCGGACAGAAGCGCGACCGCTCGCCCCGCACGCGGCGCTTCAGTCTTCACGGTACCGCACCATGTCCGTCGGCGATTCCCAGAGCTCGACCTCTCGCAGCGTCCCGCCCCGGATCGCGATCTCTTCCCGGCAGAGCCGGAAGATCTCGGCGGCGATATTCTCCGATGTGGGATTCATCGTGTCGAAGGGAGGAATGTCATTCAGATGGCGGTGGTCGAAGCGGGGCAGGACCACGCGCTCGAGAAGGCTCCGCAGCTCCCGGTAGTCGATCGTAAGCCCGAGCGCGTCCACCGCGGCGAACCGGTACGAGACCCGCGCGACCCAGTTGTGCCCGTGCACGCGAGAGCAATCCCCCCGGTACCCGGTCAGCGCGTGGGAGGCCGAAAAATGGATTTCGGTCGATACGACGTAGCGAGCCGTCACGCGAACAACCTCCGGTGCAAGCATTTGCACCGATCGGGGAACCGGATATCTCGCAAATTGCAACAATTCCGGCCCCTTCCCCGACCGCGCAGGAATAAATCTACACCTAACCTCCCGAGTTATCAACGATTAAAGAGAACTCAAGAAACCCCCGGGAATGGTACGTATTTCGCTCCGCGGTGCTCGGGATAGCTTTACGCCGGAGAAACCATGAAAGATTTGCTCACGGGGAAGATGCCCTATTTTCTCACGCAGGAGAAGGCGCTCAAGAAGATACTGCAGGAGCGCGAGCGCGGAGACTTGCCCAAGGCCCGCAAGACGGCCGTCGAGGCGCTCGAGAAATGGCCGGACGATTACGATCTCGCGATCGAGACGGCGCAGACCTGTCTCGATCTCTCCGATTACCCGCAGGCGGCGAACGTTCTGAAGAACGCCCACAAGCGCCACGCGAACCGGAGAGCCGAGATCATCGAGTTCGCCCGGGGCGCTTTTCTGCAGTCGTTCAGCACGCTCCTCGGGAGCTTCATCATCGAAACGCTCCTCAGGACACGAGACCTGGAGGCAATAGAGAACCTGCTCCGCGCGAGCCCCGAGTCGTTCGTCAACGATCTCGCCAAGCGCGGAGAGACGAGATCGAGGAACATCGCGGGGGAAGGGCACGAACGCTCGGCGCTGCTGGCGGAAAACGAGCTTCTCCTCGGCCTGCTCCACAAGGAGAGCAAACAGTTCGAGAAGGCCGCCGAATCGCTCGGCCGGGCCCTCGAGGTGCTCCCCGGCGACGCGCAGGCGATCGGCGCGCTCCTCGTGCAGATCGAGCAGGAGCTCCCGTCCCACGCGCTCGTGAAATTCTACCTCGGGCTCGCGTCGCTCGATCTCGAGCATCCGGACAAGGCGGAGGTTCGATTCTTCCAGTGCCTCGAGCTCGAATCGCCCCCGATCGAGAAGATCCGGTCCGCGCTCGAGGGCGCCAAGAACCCGGGGGCGAACCGGGACCTCATACTCGGCGAGATTCTCGCGCGGTCGGGGGACACCGCCGCCGGCGCCGCCCTCATTCGCGCGTACGTATGGAACGAGCCTGCCGCCTCGCCGGAAGGCTCGCCGCCGCTTCCGCCCAACGAGCGGATGGCGCTCGCGGAGAGCAGGCTTGCCGCCCTTCCCGAAGCCGTCTTTGCCGCCCCCGACGTCGCGTTCCTCTTCTGCGACGCCGCGGCCGGAACAGGCCATCTGAAGGAGGCGATCACCGTTCTCGAGCGCCTCGCCGCCGGCGCGCCGGAACGCGCGGGCGCGGTCATCGAATGGCTCGAGCGTAACGAAGCGGCCTCCCCCACGGCCCCCGGACAGAATCTCCTCGCGCGCGCCTACTTCGCGGGCGGCACCTGGGACAAGGGCGTGCGGGCCGCGCGCCGCGCCGTCGACATGAACGCGGCGGCGGTCACGGGGCTCATCGAGTTGATTCGCGGGATCACCGGCGAGAAATGCGAGGGCGACCCCGGCCTCAGGGCGCTCCTCTCGGAGCTTTACGCGCGATCGGGGGACCGCACGAGCGCGGAAGAGGTGTACGGCGCGCTCAGGCGCACCCGCGCCCTCGGAGACAGCGAGCTTATGCGTCTTTCGGGCGAGATCATCCGGCACTGCGGCGTCTTTCTGACGGGGGTCGTCTCGGCGGTCGAGATCGGCCTCGGCGCCGGAAAGATCGATGAGGCCCTTCCCTACATCAAGGCGCTCTGCCTGGAAAAACCCGAGGAGGACGAGAACCTCGCCTCCGCGATCAGCGAGCTCGCCGGCTCGCACGCGGAATACTGGCCCGCCGTCGCGGGAGCGGCCGACAGCCTCGCGCGGGAGGGGCAGCTATCGGAGCCGCTCAGATTCCTCCAGGCGGAGGCCCATCTCTTCACGGCAGAGGTCGAACGTGCGATATTCGAATTCGACCAGCTCGTCACGCGCAACGCCGGCCTGAAATACCGTCTCATCGACATCTACAAGAACGCGCTCACGCGCTTCGACGCGAACGCCACCCTGCACCTCGCCCTCTATCATCTCTATCTCGAGGAAGAGATGCTCGCGGAGGCCGCGCATCACCTCTGCCGCACCCTCGAGCTCGATCCGAACCAGATCCGCGACGTCATCGCGCAGTTCGGAAAGCTCGTCGAAAAGGAGCCCGGCAACCTCGGCATATGGGAAGCGATGCTCAAGACGGCGCTCGCGCTGAACCGGACGAGCCTCGCCAGGGAAGTCCTCGCGCGCGCCATGTCGGCGCTCCCGCAGGAGAAGGCCGCGGCGCTCCACGTCTACGGCGCGCGGATATCGGCCGCCGACGGCAAATGGGACGACGCGCTCCGGTGCATCGCGCTCACGCTCACCTCCGCCGAGGCCGACGTCAGGGCGATCGAAACGGAGATCCGTGCGATCGTCGCGCGCGACCCGGCCAACCCGCAGGCGTATCTCCTCCTCGGCGAGGCGCTCCTGCGGCTCGGCAGGGACGCGGAGGCGGTCGCCGCGCTGCGACGCGCTCTCGATCTCTCGCCGGCCGCGCGGGAAGCCGTGAAAAACACACTCGAACGATTCCTTCCCCTGAGCATCGAGCCGTGGCTCCTGTCCGGCGTTCTCGGCGAGCTCGCCTGGCTCGCGGGACTCACGGACGAGGCGTTCAGTCATTTCGGATCCGCGCAGAAAGGCCCCCGGGAGGCGCTCCCCGCGCTCAACGCGTCGCTCGAGCGGATCCGCGCGAGCGGGGCGAAGGATGCCGGGCTCGAGATCCTCTACGCGCGCAGCCTGTCGCTCGAAGGGCGCCACGCGGAGGCCGTCGCGATTCTCGAGCTCCTCATCGCGGAGAACGCGGGACTCACGCGCGAGGCGACCGACATACTCATTTCGATCATCACCGAACGGCCCGAGCAGATCGACGCCAACACGCTCCTCGCGCGCATCTTCGTGCGCTCCGGGGACGTCGAACAATCGCGGCGGGCCGTCGTGCGAATCCTCTCGGACGATACGGCGGACCCGGCTCGCGTGGACTCCGTCGTCGCCGAGTTCCTCTCGCTCCACGAAGACAACGCCGAGTTCCTCGTCCACTACGCGACCCTCAAGGTCCGCACGGGGGAAATGGAAGAGGCGCTCGCGCGGTACCGCACGGCGCTCGGGCTCGACGCTTCCCGCGCCGAGGCCATTCTCACGTGCCTCGAGCGTCACCTGTGGCCGCAGGAGCTGCGCGACACGGAACACCTCCTGAGGCTCGATTGCCTCATGGCCGCGCATCGAAACGGCGAGGCGTTCGCGCTCCTCGGCTCGTTCCCCGCCGACGACCGCGACACGGTGGCGGAGATCATATCCCGGCTCGAGGCGCTCATCGCGGACGGGCCGCGGCGCGAGTACTACTCTCTCGGCGCGGCGCTCCTCGCCCGCGGCGGCGAGGTCGAGCGGGCCGAGCGCTTCATCATGAACGGCTGCGCGGCGCTCGGAAAGGACGACGCCCTCAGCCTCACGATCGAGCTGGCCGAGATACTCCACAACGCGGGGCTCGTCGATCGCGGCGCGCGCCTCTTCACCGAGGCGCTCGAGGCGTCCGCCGCGAAGGGCCCCGTGCTCAAGCGCATCGAGCAATCGTACACGCACTGGGCGGAACGCGAGATCCGGAGCCTCACCGCACGGTTCGAGGACAAGCGCGCGACCGAGCCGGAGATCGCGAGCCTCGTGGGCCTCGTCCTCGAGCACACGGGCCCGGTCGAGGCGCTCGACGTCGTCTCGCGGAGCACCGTGCGTCGCGAGCTGCGGAGCGAGCTCATCGGATCCATCTACCTGAGCATGGACCGGCCGGCGCTCGCGTGCGCGGCGCTCAACGCGACGGGGGACGGAGATTTTTCGTCCGAAACGGACAGGAACGACCACCGGTACCGCGCGGGCCTCGCCCGCGAGCGGGTTGGGGATTACGGACGCGCGGCCGCGCTCTTCGCGGCGCTCGCGGGCGAAGCGGGCGAGTACCGGGACAGCCGCGAGCGCGCGCTTCGCAACTACACGCGCCTTCTCGAATCGCACTGCGAGGAGCAGGCGCTGGTGCTCGAAAAATCGGAAGTGATCTGACACGTCGTATCAAAGGAGAGGTGCACCCATGAAGATCTGCCCGTTGATAACGCAAGCGTCAATTCTCGAGGACAAGGAACAGCTTTTCCGCGAGAGCGACGATATGGAACCCGCCAAGGACGGGAAAGAGAAGAAGCACGACCCGAAGGCCGACGACGAGATCTTCATCAATCCGGGGGTCAAGCCCCAGGCGGGGAAATCTCCCGTCGAGGAGCTCGCGCCCGCCGTACCGGTGCGCTTTCTCGCAAAATCGTACCGCGGGCAGGTCGAATGCATCGGCGAGCTCTGCAGGTTCCACGACGACGCCGCTTCCGCATGCCGCTTCGAACGCCTGCTCGCCAACGACGGGAGCGACGTGCTCGAGCGCATTCAGGGTCTCGAGGCGAAGAACGACTCGCGCATCTCGGAGCTCTCCACGGGGGTCGAACGGAAACTCGATGATCTCTCGAGTCTCGTCCGCGCGACGGCCGACGAGAAGCAGAAGGTGATCGAGGCGATCTCGCTGACGCTGGACGCCAAGACGGACGAGATCGAACGCAAGATCGAATCGACGGAACAGTCGTTCCACACCTTCAGGGACGAGGTCGCCGGCTGGAAGGGCGCGCTCGAGAAGAACCTCGAGACGATCGAGACGGGCCTCGGCGAGCACACGAAGCTCGTCAGGGAGCTCTCGGACAATCACACCGGCATCCTGCAGCTCGTCGAGAGCCAGAAGAAGAACAGCGAGGACGAGGATAAGAAGCGGCGCGTCTCGGAGGCGCGGCGGGTCAACAACGCCGGCGTCATGGCATACCACAACGGCCAGTACGAAAAGGCGCTCGGGCTCTTCCAGAAGGCGATCGAGCTCGATGCGGCGATGACCGAGGCGTACAACAACCTCGGCCTCACGTACACCGAGATCAACGAGGAAGAGAAGGCCACCGAGGCCTTCAAGACGGCGATACGCCTCAGCCCGGAGCTCGCCGCCGCCTACAACAACCTCGGCTACGTCTTCTACCGTCTCGGTTCGTACGAAGAGGCGATCGAGATGTACAACGAGGCGATCGGCCGAAGCAAGGATTCGAGCTCCGCGTACACGAATCTCGGAAACGCCTATTACCGGCTCGAGAAGGTCGAAGAGGCGATCGACGCGTGGAAGAAAGCGCTCGAGCTCGACCCGGCGAACGAGAAGGCCCGGCGCAATCTCAAGCGTTTCCACGCCGAGGTGAAATAGGGCCACGGCCGGCTCCGAAAGGGTGTCGTGATGGTAAGGCTGCAGATACCGTACCGGCTCGTGCTTCTCAACCCGCGCGATTTCGATCCGGCGGAGATCGATGGAGTCGCTAGAGACTACCTCGTGAGGAGCCGCAGCGCGCCCGTCGTCATCGAGATCTTCAACGAGAACATACAGTACCTCCTGTTCCTCAACGAGGGGCAGCTCTACTGGGCCTGCGCGAACGAGGCGGAGAGCCTCCGCGCGATCAAGCTCCGCGATTTCTTTCTCGAGATCCGGAGAACGCAGTTCCCCAGGATCGTCGTATATCAGACCGATATCATCCTGTACCATTCGCTCATCGTCTATCTGCAGAAGAAGCCCGAGCTCAAGGTGTCGTCGGCCCTCGTCGACCTCGAGGAGCTCCTCGACCGCACGGAGGCGGATCGCCTCAACGCGATCGTCTCCGCGCGCAACGAGGGCAGCTTCCTTCTCCTGAGGCACCAGGCGGGCAAACCGATCGCCTGCTACAACATGCGGTCCGACAAGGGCCCCTCCGCGGACGCGCGCGAGGATTTCCTCGTCAAGGTTTTCACGATGACGGCGAAGCGGCCGCTCGAGATCAATCTCTTCACCGATCTCACGGTGACGCACGCCGAGGACGTTCGCTCGATTCCCTCGGATTACGCGGGATCGATCTCGGGGTTCTACCTGAGCCAACCGCCGCGGCTCGTCGTCCGCCTCAAGGGGCGCCCCCTCAAGACGTACCCCTTCGCGGGCGCGGAGATGTGCATCGGGCGGCTTCCCGAGAACGACGTCGTCATCGACAACCTGAGCGTGTCGCGCAGGCACGCGACCATCTCGTCGACGAACGACGGCTTCACGCTCCGCGACCTCGGGAGCAAGAACGGCACGCTCCTCAACGACAAACCGGTGAGCGAGGCGAAGCTTTCGAACGGCGACATCGTCATGATCGGCAAATACGAGGTCCTCTTTCAGATTCCGACCTTCGAGGGCGGCAACCCCGAGTCTCTCGACCAGACGGTCATCATTCCGCATTTCAGGCGCGAGGCGGCCGCCCCGGGCCCCGCCCGGGACGTTCACGCGGCCCCGCGTCTCTTCAGGAAATCGGCGATGGAGGAGTATCCGCTCGAACGGGAACGGACCGTGATCGGGCGCGGCAAGGATTCGGACATCAAGCTCGAGGGATTCTTCGCGCCGCGCGTCACCGTCGAGGTCGTCCGCAAGGGCTCCGAATACGTGCTCCAGAAAACCGACGGGCGCAAGAAGGTCATGGTCAACGGCGAGGAGACGGACGAGAAGACGCTCGAGAAGGAAGACCTCATCGCGATCGGCTCCGAGGAGTTCGTCTTCAAGGATTAGCCATGCGATTTCTTGTTTTTTCGGACATTCACGGCAACATCGAGGCGCTCGAGCGCGTGCTCGAGGAGGCGGAGCGTCTGCGCCCCGACATGATCGCCTCCCTCGGGGACGTCGTCGGCTACGGCGCCAACCCGAACGAATGCATCGCCCTCGTCCAGAAGGCGGCGCGCATCCGCATCGGCGGAAACCACGACGTCGCCGCCGCGGGCCTCATCGGCACCGAAACCTTCAACGGCACGGCCCAGAAGGCGATCCAGTGGACCTCCCGGGCGATCCATCCGAGGAACCGCGATGCTCTCGGCGAGTACGACACCGTCCGGCGCTACGACGAATGCGTGTTCGCGCACGCATCCCCCGTCTCCCCCATGGATTGGGAGTACGTTTATACGATCAACCAGGCGAACGCGATATTTACGAAAACGTCCGAAAAGTTTATCTTCATCGGGCACACGCACGTGCCCGCGATCATCGAGCATAGCGGCGCCCGCGGCTCGCGGGTCGTGACCGGCACGTTCTCGCCGGTGGCGCCCGAGTCGCGCTACCTCGTCAACGTGGGGAGCATCGGCCAGCCGCGGGACGGCATAGCCGCGGCGAGCTTCGCGCTCCTCGACATGAAGAAGGGAACGATAGCGATCCGGCGCGTCCCGTACGACATCAGGTCGGCGCAGGAGAAGATCCGGAACGTCGGGCTTCCGGAATCGCTCGCGGAAAGGCTGGCGACGGCGCGGTGAGCGAAAAGGGCGGCAAGAAGTACCAGATCCTGAACACGCTCGCGACGGGCGGGACGGCGGTCCTCTACAAGGCGATCCAGACCTCGCTCGACCGACCCGTCGTCGTCAAGAAGCTCCATGCGCATCTCATCTCGGACCCGAACTTCACGCGCCGCTTCGAGCTCGAAGCGAAGTCGGCGGCGAGCCTCGACCACGAGAACATCGTGCGGATCATCGACTTCGGATCCGCCGAGGGCAACTACTACATCGTCATGGAATACATCGACGGCCCGAGCCTCAAGGACGTTCTCGCGTCGAGGCGGATCGTCGGCGAGGAGCTCACGCTGCTCATCGCGCACGAGATCTGCATGGGGCTCGATCACGCGCACCAGCACGGGATCATCCACCGCGACATCAAGCCCGCGAACATCATGATCACGCGCGAGGGCCAGGTGAAGATCACCGATTTCGGTCTCGCGAAGCTCCACCAGAGTCAGATGCAGCAGACGATCGCCTCCACGCTGCTGGGAACCCCGCTCTACATGTCCCCCGAGCAGGCGATCGGAGATTCGATAGACGGGCGGAGCGACCTCTTCTCGCTCGGAACGATCTGCTACGAGGCGATGACGGGAACGCAGCCCTTCCTCGGAGACAACTACGCGGTCGTGATCCAGAACATCATAAACGGCTCCGTTCCGCCCCCGTCGCGGATACGCAAGGACGTGAGCCCCGCCGCCGAGGCCCTCGTCATGAAGGCGCTCCACCGCGAGCCGGGAAGGCGGTTCAGGAGCGCCCTCGAGATGGCATGCGCCATCGAATCGATCCTCGGGCAGGACACGATCCTCTCGGCGCACGAGAGGCTCAAGAGGCTCGCCTGCGGCGAGGACGACGTCGCCTCGTGCGCGGCGCCCCCCGCCGGCGGGAGGCCGCGGCGCAGGCGCCTCCTGCCGTTGGCGCTCGCGGCCGCGGGCGTCGTCGCCGCGGTCGCCGTCATCGCGTTGAACCCGCGCGGCGTATCCAACATTCTGGGCACGTTCCGGGCGATTCACGAGTCGCATCCGGTCTCTCCGCCGCTCGAGCCGATCGTCGCGGGACAGGGAGAGGCGCTGCCGGGCATCTCGATGGCGAATCTCGAGGAACCGGGTCCGGCCGCGGCGGCGACCGGCGACACGGCGGCGCGGACCGAGGCGCCGCGCGACACGGGGCGCGTCCTCGAGAAGAGCACGCAGCACCTCACGCTCCCGAACGCCGAGGAGATGCGGAAGGCCGAGCT
>JBEKAW010000092.1:0-9331 GCA_050015715.1 Candidatus Krumholzibacteriaceae bacterium | reverse complement strand
GCGTCAACAAGCTCAAGGTGGAACGGCTTCCGGGGAAGGAGGAGCGCCGATGAGTCCCGCCGCCTCGGTCGCGATCATCATCGTCGCCGTGCTCCTCGCCGCGTTCATGGCCGGCTCCGAGACGGCGGTCGTCTCGTGCAGCAAGGTGCGGCTCCACACGCGCGCCCGCGCGGGCCAATGGCGCGCGCGGATCCTCGAGCGGCTCATCAACTCGCCGGAGCACTTCTTCTCCATCGTCCTCGTCGCGACGAATCTCGCCGTGGTCGTCTGCACGGTCATGGCGACCGATCTCGCGATCGCGCGGTTCGGACGCCCGGGAGCGTTGATCGCGACCGTCGTGCTGGTGCCCGTCCTTCTCGTCTTTGGGGAGGTCATTCCGAAATCCGTGTTTCTCTATCATGCGGATCGCGTGTCGACGGTCGTCGCGCCGTTTCTCAAGCTGCTGGCGTACATCCTCTGGCCGCTCGTCATGCCCGCCACGCTCCTCGTGCGGGTGATCCTCAGGGCGGCCGGCGCGAGAGGGAAGCGATTCAACATCCTCTCGACCCGCGAGGAGCTCGTATATCTGTACCGGACGGGGAAGAAGGAAGGCGCCCTCGAGCGGAGGGAGCGTCTCATCATCGACCGGGTGTTCCGGTTCGAGAGCGTCCGGGCGGTGGATCTCATGATCCCCATGGAGAGAGTCGTCTCGATTCCCGTCACCGCTTCGGTCGACGAGGTGGTCGCGGTGGCGAACAGGCACACCTATTCGAGATTCCCGATCGTCTCGCCGGCCGAAGGACGCATCGTCGGGATCATCTCGCTTTTCGATCTTCTCGGGCTCGACGGAGGCGAGAAGCTCGCCTCCGTCATGCACAAGCCGCTGCTGACGAAGGACACGGAGACCGCGGAGCGGCTCCTCGTCACGATGAAGGACGAGGCGATGCACATGGCCGTCGTCGTCGGCGAGCGGGGCGAAGCGCGCGGCATCGTGACGCTCGAGACTATTCTGGAGAACATCATCGGAGACATCGACACGGACTATCAGGTCCCGCTGTCCAGGGAGGTGTAACGGCGGCCGGCGGAGCGGCCGCCGCGCGATCATGAAAGGATCCCGCCGGCGAGAGCCGTATCGCGTGTACCCGCTCCCCGTTCCGCCGGGATCGCGCCGCATGGCGGTGCTGGCGGAGGGCTGCTTCTCCCCGCTCGGGGCGAAGACCGCCGTGTGCCTCGTGCGCTACGTGCCGGGGGAGGTCGTCGCCGTGATCGACTCGAGCGCGGCGCCCTCGACGGCGGGAGACGTCCTCGGCTTCGGCGGTCCCGTACCGGTCGTCGCGTCTCTCGATGAGGCGCTCGCGCTGAAGCCCGACACCCTCGTTCTCGGCACGGCGCCGCGGGGAGGCAAGCTCGCCTCCGCGGACCGCGCCGTCGTCATCGCGGCCATCCGGAGCGGTCTCCACGTCGCGAGCGGGATGCACGAGTTTCTGAACGACGACGACGAGATGGCCGCCCTCGCCGAATCGAGCGGCGTCGTTCTGTGGGACGTGCGCAGGCCCCCCGACGATCTCGGCGTTTCGTCGGGAGCGGGGCGCCCCGCCTGTCCCGTTGTCTTCACCGTCGGCTCGGACTGCAACACGGGAAAAATGACGGCGGCGATGGAGGTCCATCTGGCGCTCGGGAGCGAGGGGGTGCGTTCCGCGTTCGCCGCGTCCGGGCAAACGGGTATCATGATAGCGGCGCGAGGCATCCCCATAGACCGGGTCGTCGCGGATTTCATCGGGGGCGCGACCGAGCGGCTCGTTCTCGAGGCGTCTCACGGCGCCGACGTCGTGATTCTCGAGGGGCAGGGCTCCATTCTCCACCCGGGCTACGTGGGGGTCACGATCGGCATGATCGCGGGCGCGCTCGCGAGCGCGTACATTCTCTGCCACCAGCCGACGCGGACGATGATCAGGAACTACGGCGTGCCGATTCCGGCGCTCAAGGAGCTCATCAGGCTCTACGAGCGCGCGATCGAGGGGATCCGCACGATCCCCGTCGCCGGGATCGCGCTGAACACCTTCGATCTGGAGGAGGGCGCGGCCCGCCGGGCGATCAAGGACGCGGAGCGCGAGACGGGTCTCCCCGCGACCGACCCCGTGCGATTCGGGGCGCTTCCGCTCGTCCGCGCGATCAGGGAGCGATGTTCGATCTAGGACAGCCGGTTCGGGCTCGTCTCATCCTTGCATATCCGGTAGAAATTGCAGAATCTGCAGCGGCCGTTGTCGATCGTGGGGAACTGCGCGGGAGGGAGCGCCTCGTTGCGCGCCGTGTCCCCCCGGACGAGCACGGAGGCGAGCTTCGCGACCCCGGCGGCGATCGTCTCCTCGGCACGGGCGATGCCCGCTTCGTCCGCGGCGTGCTCGATGACGCGGCCCCCGTCGAGGAGGTTCACCTCGAGAAGCCGCAGCGCCGCGACGGGCTCGCGGAGGATACGGGACGCGTAGTAGGCGTAAATCCCGAGCTGCACGGCGGCGCTCCGCGGCTCGTCGTCCGTCGCGGCGGCCGTCGGCTGGGCGCGATTCGTTTTCCAGTCGACGATGCGCAGCGTGCCGTCGGCCGCCCGGAACATGAAGTCCGTCTTGACGAAGACGGTCGCCCCGCCGTAATCGAACTGCTGGGAGAAGTCGCCGCTGTCGAGATCCTCGATCTCCCATTTTGAGCGATCCGTCTCGAGGAGCTCCCCGAGGAGCGGGCTCGCGCAGAGCGCCTCGACGGCCCGCACGCATTCGCCCCGGAAGGTCTCGAGGATCGGCGGTGCGATCTCCCGGCCGTACTCGTGCTCGAAGAGGGCGAGCCAGTCGATATTGAGGCGATTGCCCGACTTCTTCGGGGTCGTGAGATATCTTCGTGAGCGGGAAAACTCGAACTGGGTGTCGAAGCGCTCGAGCGTGTATGCGATCACCTTGTCCCGGTCGGGGATCTTCCCTTTTGCCTTCATCGATCGGAGCACCATCGAGGCGACGTAGTGGACGAGCTGCCCCCGCCAGAGGGGGAGAGAGACGAGGCGCTTGAGCCTGAAGGCCTCGCGCACGACGGCCGGAGCGTCCGCTCCCCATCCGCCCCAGCTCAGGTAGTAATGGAAATAGTACCGTCGCCTGCAGTCATCGAAGGTCGCCTCGCGCGAGAGGGACCACCCGAAGCGGTTTGCGAAGGCCATTGCGGTCGCTATCTACCCTTTCTCGCGTTTCGCCTCTTCGCGGCGCCTCTCACGGCGCGTCGCCGCGCGGCGCGCCGTCGCGGGGCCTTCCTCGACGGGCGTCTCGTCCGCTTCTCGAAGATGCCCTGGTAGACCCTGTTGTCGAGCTTGAAGCCCTCGAACTCGTAGTCGAACTTCATGCTCTTCTTCCCGCGAAGCGCGACCGCCTTGTCCGTGTACATATACAGGTGATACTTCGACGACGTCTTCTGCTGCGCGTACCTCGGAAGCTCGTCGCGCTCGAAGAGCCATACCCTGAGCTCGCTCAAGTCGACGCACGCGATGACGTCGGCGGCCGTCGAAAGGGGGATCCACCAGTCGAGAGCCTGCTTCCCCTTGCCTCCCGCGCGTTTCGGCTGCAGGTTGGAAACGACGAAGATCGAAAACTCCCGCCGCGGCTTCTTCAGGTTGACGAGAAGGTCGATCCCGTCCTTGCCGGCGGACGTCGGCAGACCCTCGCGCGTGAGCATCGACTGGACGAAGTACTTGCCGCTGAACCCGATCATGTTTTTCGGTATTTCCTTCATGTGAGATCTCCTTTCCGGTGGCGCCTCATGCGCCCTCGAGAATGACGATTGCCTGAGCGCTGTCGCCGTCGTGGGTGATGCTCAGATGGCATCTCGCGATCCCGTTCTCCCTGAGCAGATCCTCGACGCGCGTCGTGAACGAAAGCTCGGGCCGTCCCAGGTCCGCCTTTTTCACTTCGATATCGCGGATCGAGACGCCCCGCCTGAACCCCGTTCCGAGCGCCTTGACGAAGGCTTCGCGGGCCGCGAACCGCGCCGCGAAGAAAGAGGCGTTCTTCTCCCGATTCATCCCCTCCTTGATTTCGCTCTGGGAGAAGACCTTGCGCAGAAACTTCTCACCCCGCAGTTGAATGAGCTTTTCGAGCCTCGATATGGAAACCGTGTCTATCCCGATGCCGACGATCATAATAATACTTATACGACCGTAAACGAATTTTGACAAATGAAAATTATTTGAAATTAGATGCTTTCCGCGTATGCCGCTATTCTTGCGGTTCTTCCGGATGGCCCGGAGAATTTCCCGCTCCCGCTCGACCGGCCGCGCGAGCGGCCCGGAGCGCACCTTCCGTCATTGCGTGCCGCCGGTGGCCCGCTCCAGATCGGCTTGCGCTATCATGTACTCGATCGTCAGAGTGTGGAAGTTCGTTTTCGACGCGGTGAGGAGCACCTCGGCGTCGAGAAGATCGGTGTTCGTCGCGAGCCCCTCCTTGAAGCTCTCGAGCGTCACGCGATGGTTTTCATTTGCCTGGGCGAGACCTTCCCGGGCGACCTGTATCGCGTCCCACGCGTCGAGGAGCGTCAGGTACGTTCTCGTGACGTCGAGGGTGACGGCGTCCCTGATGCTTCTCTCCGTCGTTTCGATCTCGGTGAGGCGGCTGCGGGACTGCCGCGTCTGGTACACGGTCCTTCCCCAATCGAAGACGTTCATCTGGGCGACGACGCCGAGTTTCCACGACGAATTGAAATCCTTCGCGTAGTTGCGGTCGGGATACTGGTACGACAGGTCGGCGAAGAAGGAGACCGTCGGGAGATATCCGTTCCGGCTCGTCTCGATCTCCTTCCGCGCCATGAGCTTCCGGCAGGCGATCAAGGCGAGCTCCGGGCGCCTCGCGATGCCGTTCCTGACCGCCGCGTCGAGGTCGATCTCCGTCCCGGCGACGCTGTCCGCCGCCGTCGTGAGGACGATCTCCTTCGCGAGCGGGACGTCGATGATGTTGCAGAGATCCTTCTTCGCGAGGGTGACCGCGTGCTTCGACCTCATGAGCGCGAGCTTCGCGTCCGAATAGTACACCTTCGTTTTGAGCACGTCGTTCGCCGCCGCGAGCCCCGCTTCCGACATCGCCTGGATGTCCTTCAGGTGCGCCTCGAGCTGTCTGACCGTCTCCAGCGCGACGTCTTCGAGCTTCTGGGCCTGAACGCATTCGAGGTACGCCCTCTTCGCCTCGAACGCGATCTCGCTCGAGCTTCGGTCGAGCTCCGATTCCGCCTCGGACCTCGCGAGCTTCGAGATGTCATAGGCGTTCCTGATCCTGCCGGCGGCGAAGAGCGGCTGACGCAGCTCGAGAGAGGCCGCGTAGTTGTCGGGAAGGCCGAGCGTGATTTTGTCCGGCAGGGCGCGGCCCGGCGGCGCCCCCCCGATTCCCGCGAGGATCGAGGCGATGCGCGACGTCGGGATGTACGGGGCCATGTCGAGCCTCGTGTATCCCGCGCTTCCCGTGATCTGCGGCAGAAACGCCGTGCCCGCCTCGCCGACGCCCGCCGCGGCCTCGCGCACCTTCTCGCGGCCGACCCTGATGTCGCTGTTGTTCGCGAGCGCGAGCCTCACGCTCTCCTCGAGGGACAGCGCGAGCGTGTCGCTGGGCGCCGCGTTCGTGTTCCGCGCCCCGAGCGGCTCGACGAAGAGCTGAAGGGCGACCGCCGCGGCGATCGCGAGTACGTGTGTTCTCATGGCGTGCTCCTCCTGTCCTCGTGCTCCCGCGGCTGCCGCGGGAGGGTTGCTCCCCGATCCGGCGGGGTCAGGCCGCCGGTAACGCATCAATCGAAACAGTCTGGCGCCCACTCTGTCAAGATATTCGCACCGGGGGGGCAATTCCTCTCCGCGAAGTTTCGTGTTGCTTTTCGACGGAAATTGGTATTAGGTTTGTGCGGATTTTGAGCGTCGCGCGTTCCGCGGAATATGCGGCAAAGCTCGGCGGACGCGTGAACCGCGAGGGGGATTCGATGAAAACGCTCGTGCTCATCATCGTGAGCGCGGTCCTCGTCAACAACTTCGTTCTGAGCCGGTTCCTCGGCATCTGTCCCTTCCTCGGCGTGTCCAAGCGGATCAAGACCGCCGCGGGGATGAGTGGGGCTGTCATTTTCGTCATGACGATGGCCTCGGTCGCGACGTGGCTGTTCTACACGCACGTTCTCGTTCGCTTCCAGCTCGAGTATCTCCAGACGGTGACCTTCATTCTCGTGATCGCGGCCCTCGTTCAGGTCGTCGAAACGGTGCTTCTCAAGACGAGCCCGGCGCTCTACAGAGCGCTCGGCATCTATTTGCCCCTCATCACGACCAACTGCGCCGTGCTCGGCGTGGCCGTTCTCAACGTGCAGAAGCAGTACGACCTCGTCCAGACGACGGTGTTCGGCTTCGGCGCCGCGGTCGGGTTCGGCCTCGCCATGATCATCTTCTCGGGAATCAGGGAGCGTATCGAGCTGTGCGATACGCCCGCCCCCCTGCGGGGCACCGCGATCGCTCTCGTGACGGCGGGGCTTCTGTCCCTGGCTTTCATGGGCTTCACGGGCCTCGTGAAGCAATAAGGAGAACCGTTCCATGGTGACCGCGGTCCTCGCCCTCTCGGCGCTCGCCCTCGCGTCGAGCCTGCTGCTCGCGATTGTGGCGCGCGCCTTCGTCGTCCCTTCCACCGCGACGGTCGAGGAGATCGAGCGGGAGCTCCCCGGCGTCGACTGCGGCGGCTGCGGGCTTCCGGGCTGCAGGGAGCTCGCGCGGCGCATCGCCGAGGGCAAGGCCGATGTCGACGCGTGCCCTGTCGGAGGAGAGCGCGTCGCGCGGATGATCGCTTCTCTCACGGGGAAGACGTTCGCGGCCGGGAAGGCGCGCAGGGTGGCCGTCATTCTCTGTAACGGGGGGGACGGCGTCGCGACGCGGCGTTTTCATTACAACGGCGTAAGAGACTGCGCCTCGGCGGCGATCCTCTTCGGCGGCGACAAGGCCTGCCGCTACGCCTGCATGGGGCTCGGAACCTGCGCGGGGGTTTGCCCGTTCGACGCGATCCATATGCTGCCGAACGCTCTGCCCGAGGTCGACGCGGCCGCGTGCACGGCGTGCGGGAAGTGCGTCTCCGCGTGCCCAAAGAGAGTCATCAAGCTCGTGCCGGTCGACAGGCGCGTCCATATCCTGTGCTCGTCTCACGACGATGGGGCGACGGTCAGGAGGGTCTGCCGCGTCGGCTGCATCGCATGCATGAAGTGCGTGAGGGAAGCGCCCGGGGGAGCGATCACGATGCAGGACAACCTTGCGGTCGTCGACTACGATGTCGAGATACCCGATGCGGTCGCCGCGGTCTGCCCGGTGAATACAATCCACGTCATGGCGCTCGACGGGACGCTCGAGGCGCGCGGCGGCGCCTCGTCGGCCGGGGGGAGGCTCTGATGGCGGGGCGCAGATTCTCCGGGGGTGTTCATCCCGCCAGCGGCAAGGACCTTTCCGAACGGCGCGCGATCGAGACGATGCCGTTGCCCGCTCGGCTCATCGTCCATTTCGCGCAGAACGCCGGCGCCGCCCCGAGACCGGTCGTCAAGAGGGGGGACGCGGTCAAGAAGGGGCAGGTCATCGCCGAACCGCAGGGTTTCGTCTCGGTCCCGCTGCATGCGCCGACATCCGGCGTCGTGCAGGCGGTGGACGTCTTCCCGCATCCGGCAGGCGCCGACATGCAGGCCGCCGTGATCATTCCCGACGGCGCGGACGAATGGGCAGGCGGCCTCAACGTGGAACGCGCCACGGACGGGTTCGACGCGGAGCGGATCGTGTCGATCATCCGGGAGGCCGGTATCGTCGGTATGGGAGGGGCGGCGTTTCCGGCGCACGTCAAGCTCTCCCCTCCGAAGGAAATGCCCATAAACCTCCTCGTCATAAACGGCGCCGAGTGCGAGCCGTATCTGACGGGCGACCACCGTCTCATGCTCGAGAGACCGGACGCGATCCTCGAGGGCGCTTCGTACTTCGCCCGGGCGCTCGGCGTGAAGCGCGTGATCGTCGCGATCGAGAAGAACAAGCCCGACGCGATCGAGACGATGCGGAGAGAAGCGCTGTCGCGGGGGTACACGGTCGCAGGGCTCGACGTCGTCTATCCGCACGGCGCCGAACGGCAGCTCATATACGTCCTGACGGGCCGGAAGGTCCCCGCGGGCGGCCTCCCGATGCACGTGGGTGTCCTCGTCCAGAACGTCGGCACGGCGCTCGCGGCATACGAGGCGATCCGGTTCGCGAGGCCGCTCGTCGAGCGCGTCGTGAGCGTGACGGGAAGCGGCGTCGTGACGCCGCGCAACGTCCTCGCGCGGATCGGGACGACCTTCGGCGATCTCGTCGCCTTCTGCGGCGGGCCGCATCCCGATGCCGGCAAGGTCATCAGCGGCGGCCCCATGATGGGTGTAGCCCAGTACTCGCTCGAAGCCCCGGTCACGAAGGGCACGACCGGAGTCGTCGTTCTCAGGCGGAGAGAGGTCGCCCAGTTCGTGAACGACGCCTGCATACGCTGCGGGCGATGCGTGCGC
This sequence comes from Candidatus Krumholzibacteriaceae bacterium, assembly GCA_050015715.1. Classification (GTDB taxonomy): domain Bacteria; phylum Krumholzibacteriota; class Krumholzibacteriia; order Krumholzibacteriales; family Krumholzibacteriaceae; genus SSS58A. The sequence continues at coordinate 811 of JBEKAW010000092.1, read as the reverse complement.
GCGTGCCCCATGCGCCTCAATCCGTCGGTCCTCGGCATCTTCGCCGAGCGTTTCCGCTTCGACGACATGGAGGAGCACCACGTCACGGATTGCATCGAATGCGGCTGCTGCTCGTACGTGTGCCCGTCGCGGCGGCCGATGGTGCACCATTTCCGGCGGGCGAAGGCGGAGATCCGGAGCGCGGCCGCCGGCGCGATCTGAAAGGAGTGTCGTTGGCGGAGAAGAACGATACGGAGACACGGGAGAATCTCGGAGATGTGCTTCCCCGCTTCCTCGTGAGCTCGTCTCCCCACATACACGAAGGGACGCGGATCGGCGATATCATGCGGCTCGTGATCGCCGCGCTCGTGCCGGCCGCGCTTCTTTCCGTGTACCTGTTCGGGCTCCGCGCGCTTCTCACGATCGCCGTTTCGGTCTCCTCCGCGGTCGTCTTTGAGGCGGCGTGGCAGAAGGTCATGCGGAAGCCGGTGACGATCGGCGACCTGAGCGCCGCGCTCACCGGACTTCTGCTCGCCCTCAACCTTCCGTCGACGAGCCCGTGGTGGATGATACTCGTCGGGACCCTTTTCGCCATCATCGTCGCGAAACAGTTTTACGGGGGGCTCGGGTACAACATCTTCAACCCGGCGCTCGTCGGCCGCGTCGTTCTCCTCATCGCCTTTCCCGCGCAGATGACGGCGAGGTGGGTGGCGCCGTCCGCGTGGGGAATGAACGCCGTGACGACCGCCACTCCTCTCGGGAGGGTGCGCGAGGCGCTTCTCACGACGGGGCGTCTCGACGTTCATCTCACGCGGCACGAGGTGTTCAATCT
>JBEKAW010000091.1:0-9367 GCA_050015715.1 Candidatus Krumholzibacteriaceae bacterium | reverse complement strand
GCCTCCCTGCGAATTACCAATGATAGGGAATGGCGCGGGGCGCCGCAACACAAAGAAGTGCAATATGCAAGAAGCCTGGCGGCCGGAATCCCGGAGAGCCTCAAAGACTTTGTAACGATTTGTTAGATAAAGCGTTACGGCAAGTTGTCTCTGGCGCGGCTTGGCACAATCATTGCGAAGAGTCCCCATTGACATCATGAAATGCCGGTCACACTGTAGGAGGTTACCCAATGTCTCGAAAGGTCAAAGCCGCAGTAGTCGCCTCTGCATTGGTGCTGATCACCGTCGTCCTGAGCTGCTCCGAGGACTCCAACTACGACCAGAGAACGGTCGTCTACGTGAGCAGCATCAACAAGGACGCTCCCTTCCTCTGTGACGTTCTCTGCCAGGGGGACTCGATCTACGAGCCCGATCAGGTCACCTACAAGACCAGTGACGACTATGTCACCGAGGATTACATCCAGGTCGTAATCACGAACAAGCCGTACAACTCGATCGTCGACCCGACCAAGGGATCGCTCGGAAACTTCCTCGTGACCGGTTATGACGTCGAATTCATACCGTACGGCGGGGCGCCGGTTCCGGTCCAGCCCTTCAGCGGCAGCACCAGCATTCTCGTGGCCTCCGGCGACGCCGTGCCGGCGTACATTCTCCTCGTGCCGTACGCCGCGAAGAACGTCGCCCCGCTCGTCGGTCTCGACTACACGAGCAACGAGATCATGGCGCGCGCCCATATCACGTTCCACGGACACGAGGTGCAGACCGACAACAACATCAGCTTCGAAGTGAACATGACCGTCAACTTCGCGGATCCGCTCCTCACGAGAGCCCAGGAGCAGGGGACCAATCCGTAACGGGTAACCGGCCGATTTGTCGATAGAGCGGGGGAGCCTCCCTATGGAGGCTCCCCTTTTTCATGGGCGCTGCGCTCGCGGATTGACAAGACCCGCGCTCCCGGATAGGCTTGGGGCCTGTCTCTGAATCTGCGGCTCTCTTTCCGACAGGAGGCGCGTCATGTTCAGTGCAATGGTCTGCGCGTGTGCGATGCTCATGGCGGTCACGGGCCCGGCGGCCGCCGCGGCGCCGTTCGAGAAGGACATCATCACGACATCGGCCGGGCCCCTCACGATCACGTTCATCGGTCACGCTTCCCTTATCTTCTCGTTCGGCGGCAAAACGATCCATGTCGACCCGTGGGGCAAGCTCGCCGACTACGCGAAGCTCCCGAAGGCCGATATCGTGCTTCTCACCCACGAGCACCCCGACCACCTGGACAGGGACGCCCTCGGAAAGGTGAGCACCGACACGACCGCCGTCGTCATCACGCAGGCCTGCGCGCGGCTGGGGGTCAAGGGAATCGTCATGAACAACGGCGACGTGAAGACGGTCGCGGGAATCCTGGTCGAGGCCGTGCCCGCCTACAACATCGTCAACAAGCGGCCCGACGGACAGCCGTACCACCCGAAAGGCGCCGGCAACGGCTACGTGATCACGTTCGGCGACAAGCGGGTGTACGTCGCGGGGGATACCGAGAACACGCCGGAGATGAAGAAGCTCAAGGGAATAGACGTCGCGTTTCTGCCGATGAATCTCCCCTACACGATGACACCCGAGATGGTGGCGGACGCGGCGCTCGCGATAAAGCCGAAGATCCTTTATCCGTACCATTTCGGCGATACGGACACGAGGAGGATCGTCGATCTCCTCAAGGGAAAGGCCGGAATCGAGGTCCGCATCAGAAAGATGAGCTAGCGAGAAGCGCGAGCAGCTCCTCGAAACCTTCTATTCTCATCTCGATGCGCAGGGCGAGCACCTCCGCGTCGAGCGGGAAGAGCCCCTGCGCCTTGGCCCAGTCCTTTTCCGTCGTCACGTACGACGCCCCTCCGCCCCCCTCCGGAAGCATCGAGTGAACGTCCGCGGGCCCGTAGCGGTGGTGATCGGCGAACCGGAAGGCCGCACGCGGACGGGCGCCGAGCGAGAGCGCCATCTCCTCGAATACCCGGGGACGGGCGATGCCGGAGAAAAGGACGCATTCCCTCCCCTCGAGGTGCAAGAGGGAACGAGGCTTCCGCGTCCGGTCGAGGAGGTCGACCGGCTCGTGGCTCGCGAAGCACACGCGCGTGCCCCGAACGGAGCGCTCCGCCTCCCCGGGCACGCGCCGCGCGCGCGCCCTCGTGAAGATTATCGCATCGGCGCGCCGCGTCGCCGGGGGACGCTCCCGCAACGTCCCGGCCGGGAGAAGGCGGCCGTTCCCGTAAGGCATTTCCGCGTCGAGGAGCAGAATATCGACGTCCTTGCGGATCGAACGGTTCTGAAAGGCGTCGTCGAGGATGATGTGACTCGGAGAGAATAGGCGCTTCGCGAGGGCGGCGCCCCTCGTCCGGTCCGGATCGATGACGACGGGGATGCCCCGCTCGCGATAGAGAAGGATCTCGTCGCCGAGGGCCTCCGCGGCGCGCGCCAATGGATCGAGGGTCGAGGACGAGGACGCGAGAAGTTCCTCATCGATCAGAAATCCTCCGCCGCTTCCCCCGCGCAACTCGCGGCCGGCGGGTACGACGCACGTCCGGCCGCGCCCGGCGACTCTTCCGTAGCCCCGCGAAACGACGACGGGAAGGCCGCCCAGCTCGATGAGCCCCCGGGCGATCCGGATCGCGCACGGCGTCTTGCCCCCTCCCCCCACCTCGAGATTCCCGACGGAAACGACCACGGGCCGGCCGGGAACGCTCCCGGGAGACCCCGAAAAGGGGGAGACCCCGGAGCCCGCCCTCCGTTCCCTCGCGGCGGCGAGCCAGAGCCGGTAGACGCCGGCAAGCGCGAGCCTCACCGGATAGAGGAGCGCCCAGACGCCTGCGCCCTCGAAGATCCTCAGACGCACCGGGTACCGCTCAACGATTTTCATCATGGGGCCACACGTCCGATCCCTCGTATCCGAGGCTCCGATCGAGCTCCGCCGTGAGCTCGTGCAGCGTGCGCTCGAGACGCAGCCGGTACCGCTCGCGCTCTTCCCGGTCCAATTCGAAGGGCACGACAAAGGGCTCTCCATAGGCGACGACGACCTTCGCGAACGGGCCCGGGACCTGGAACCTGTCCCACGTGCCGAGAAGCCTTCGAGGCCGGGCTGAATCCGTCAGCGGAATCACCACCGAGCCGGTCATCCTCGAGAGCTCGGTCGCCCCCTGCTGGACGACCCCGCGCGGACCCTTGGGACCGTCGATCGTGAGACCCGCGTGGCGACCGGCTCTCAGAATCGCGGCGAGCTCCCTGAACCCGGCCGCGCCGCGCCGGGTCGACGAACCTTTCACATGTCCCCAGCCGAGCCATGCGACCGATCTCCCCATGAGGTCGCCGTCCGGATGCTCGGAAGCGAGGACGGAGATTCCCCACGTGCGGTGCGTGTAGGCGATGACGATGAGACGCCCGTGCCAGAACGAGACGACCCCCTGCTTCGCGAGCGAGCGCGCCTTCTCGAGGTTTTCGAGGTTTCGCCATTCGATCCGCCACGTGACCCCGAGGATGCGAATGACGAGCGAGCCGAGAAAGCTCGCGACACCGGGATGGACGCGAATCTTCATATTTCACCCAGCAATTCAGTCGGCGCGGGACATCGACCCATCGTTCAACGAACGCGCGATATCCGCGCCATTCTCGCCCGCCGCCATCCGCAGGGCTATCGCCGCGATCCGGTTGACTCCCCCGGGTCCTTCGAGCAGCCTTCTGAGGGAGATGAGATCGGCGGACATCGACCGGTAGCGCGCGGGGTCGCCGAGAACCGAGACCGCCTCCTCCGCGATGCGCTCCGGCGTCGCAGCGGACTGGATGAGCTCCGGAACGATGCGGCGGCGGCCGAGGACGTTCGGCATTGCGATCCACGGAATCTTCACGAGGGATTTCCCGATCGCGAAGCTCACGGGGGAGGTCCGGTACGAGACGACCATCGGAGTCCCGGAGAGCGCGCACTGGAGCGTCACCGTGCCCGATGCCGCGAGCACGAGAGAAGCGGCGCCGAGCTCCCCGACCCCGTTCCTCGTCGCCCGGAGATAGGCCTCCATGTCCCGCGGCACCGGCGCGGCATCGTCCGGTATCAGCGGCGCGAGACCGACCGCAAAGGCGGCCTTCGGGAACCTCTCCCTGATGCGGCGGGCAGCTTCACGGAACACGGGGAACATTCGGTCGAACTCCTGTCGCCTGCTCCCGGGAAAAAGCAGCGCCGTGAACGGCGTTTCCGGCCCGGGAGCCTCTTTGGGACGCGGCGGCGCCAGGATCTCCTCGAGCATGGGATGCCCCGAGAATACGACCGGGATGCCCGCGCGGCGGTAGAGATCCGCCTCGAACGGGAGGATCACGGCCATGAGATCGACGGAGCCCTTCATTCGCCGCACCCGCCAGGCGCCCCACGCCCACACCTGGGGGCTGATGAAATAGAGGACTCTCACGCCGGCGGCCCTCGCATGAGAGGCCAGGCGCAGGTTGAGGCCCGGGTAGTCGACGGGAATGAAGAGATCGATCGCTCCCCCCCTCAGGAGGCGGCGAAGCGATCGCTCGAGCGCGACAAAACGGGGCAACCGGGCGATGACCTCGGCAAAACCCATGACCGCGTAACGTTCGAGGGGAAAAATGATCTCCGCCCCGGCGGCCTCGAGCGCCTCCCCGCCGAGCGCGAGCACCCTGCATGAAGGATCGAGCGCCTTGAGCTCCCGCACGAGCCGTGCGGCGTGCTGCTCGCCGCTCGTTTCGCCGCAGGTGACGAGGAACGTGCGTGTCAATGCGGGTCTCATCTCCTCGCGATGCTCTCGAGCACGCGCTCCGCGACGCGGAGCGCCTCGAAACCCTCCTCGGCGGTCACCGCCGGCGCCGCCTCCCCCCGCACGGCGGCGAGAAAGGAGAGGATCTCCTTGCGAAGCGGCTCGGTCCCGTCGATCTCGACCGCGATTCTGCGAATGAAGCGCTCGGGGTCGCTCGCGTCCCCGGAGAGGTCCGGGAATGGGGCCTTCTCGAACGCCTCGACGCTCTTCTCCCTGAGATCGACGGAGACGTAGCGGTTCTCCTCGAAGAAGCGGATCTTCCGGAGCGGCTCCCGGGAGATGCGGCTCGCCGTGACGTTCGCGACGCAGCCGCCCGCGAACTCGATGCGGGCATTCACGATGTCCGGAGCCCCGGTGAGAACCCCCGCCCCCGAGGCCCTCAGCTCCGCGATCGGGTCCCCCGCGAGCACGGTCAGGATGAGATCGATATCATGAATCATGAGGTCCTGCACGACGGAAACGTCGGTGCCGCGCGGGCTGAACGTCCCGAGGCGGTGCGACTCGATGAACAGGGGGCGCTTGAGAAGCCCCCGGGCCGCCTCGAAGGCGCCGTTGAAGCGCTCGATGTGGCCAACCTGCAGAATGCATCCATTCGACCGGGCGCGCTCGATCATGTCGCGCGCGGCCGCCGTGTCGGACGCGATCGGCTTCTCGACGAGAACGTGGACACCCGCCTCGAACGCCGAGGCGGCAGCCGCGTGATGGTGCGTCGCCGGCGTGCAGATGCTGACCGCGTCGCAGCCGGCGAGGAGCTCCTCGATCGTCCCGCACGGCACGGCCCCGTGTTCCGCCGCGACGGCCTCGGCGCGAGACGGGTCGCGGTCGTAGACGCGCACGCCCTCGACCTCGCCGAGCGACGCGTAGACGCGCGCGTGCTCGCGGCCGAGGCGTCCCGTGCCGATCACTCCCGAACGTATCCTGCGGCTTTTCGCCTTCACGGGAACTCCCTCTTCGGCGGCGCGAACCTATGTTACCTGATAATGCCGCGCTTCGAGCCGCGGATGAAATCGACGAGCAGCGATATCTCGTCCGTCCGCGGGAGCTCGGCGTCGACCCTCTCGAGGGCCTGCGAGACGTTGAGGCCGCTCCGAAACAGCAGCACGTACGCCTTCTTGAGGAGCGAACGCTGCTCGGCGGTGAATCCGCGCCTCACGAGACCGACTCCGTTGAGACCCGCGACGCGGGCCGGATTCCCGGCGACCTTGAGGAACGGCGGCACGTCCTGCGAGATCCTGCTCCCTCCCCCGATGAACGCATACCGTCCGACCTCGACGAACTGATGCACCGGCGTGACGCCTCCGATGGAGGCGAAATCGTGCACGTGAACGTGCCCGGCGAGGTTCACCGCGTTCGCGATGACAACGTTGTCGCCGATACGGCAGTTGTGGGCGATATGCACGTAGGCCATGAGCAGGACGTTGCTTCCGACGGTCGTGCTCTCCCCTTCCCCCGTCGCGCTGTTCACCGTCACGAACTCGCGGATCGTCGTGCCGTCCCCGATCCGCACGAAGGTGCGCTCCCCGTGAAACTTGAGATCCTGGCAAACGCTCCCGATCACCGCCCCATGGAATATCCGGGTGTTCCTTCCGAGCGTCGTCTCCCCGTCGAGGAGCACGGAGCTCTCGATCCGGCAGCCGTCGCCGACGACGACCGCGCCGCCGATGATCGAATACGGCCCGACGGAGACGTCCTCGCCGAGCCGGGCGCCCGGGTGGATGATTGCGGTCGGATGGATGTCTCGCGGCATCGGTGCTCCGTCAGCGATCGATGATCGTTGAGAAAAGCTCCGCCTCCGCGACGGGCTGGCCGTCGACGTACGCGATCCCCTTCATCTTGCAGAACCGCTTGCGGAGCGAAATCATCTCGAGCTCGAAGCGAATCTGGTCGCCGGGGACGACGGGCCGGCGGAACTTGGCCTTGTCGATTCCGATGAAATAGACGAGGTATCTCTCCGGCGTATCGACGCTCGAGAGGAGCAGGATCCCGCCAACCTGCGCCATCGCCTCGATGATGAGCACGGCGGGCATGATCGCGTGGCCCGGAAAATGACCGGTGAAGAAGTGCTCGTTGATCGTGACGTTCTTTATGCCGACGACGCGCTTCTTGTCCTCGAGGGTCAGGATCCTGTCGACGAGCAGAAACGGATACCGGTGGGGCATGATCTTCTGAATCGCGTTGATGTCCCAGAACCCCTGTTCCCCCATGACGGCGCTCTTCTCGCGGTTCCGGAGCTCCTTGGCGAGGAGCCGCGCAAACTTGAGGTTGAACCGGTGCCCCGATCGCACGGCGATGATATGTCCCTCGAGCGGCGCGCCGACGAGCGTGAGGTCCCCCAGAAGATCGAGCATCTTGTGGCGGACAAACTCGTTCTCGAACCGGAGCGGCACCTTGTTGACGATCCCTTCCGCGTCGACGGCGATCGCGTTGTCGAGACTGCCTCCCTTGATGAGCCCCTGGGACCTCAGGATCTCCACGTCCGACCAGAGGACGAAGGTGCGCGCGGGAGCGATCTCGTTCACGAAGAGCTCCGGCGAGAGGTCGAACGAGGCGTACTGGATGCCGATGTGCGGGTTCTTGTAGTCGATCGTGAAGCTCACCTTGAAGCCGTCATAGGGGAGCGCATAGAGCTCGATGCCGTCCTCGCTGAAGACGACCGGCGTCGTGATCTTGAGAAACCGCGCGGGCACACCCTGATTCTCGAACCCCGCCTTCTGGAGCGCCTCGACAAGCGGGGCGCAGCTCCCGTCGCGCGGCTCCGGCGGCTCGTCGGAATCGATGTCGACGATCATGTTGTCGACCTGCAGCCCCGACGCCGAGGCGAGAATGTGCTCGACCGTGTGTACGAGAACGCCGCCGCGCGCGAGCGTCGTGTTGCGTCGTATCTCCCCTTCGCTGATGAAATCGACGTTGGCCGGTATCTCGACCGCCGGCGACAGATCGACCCGCCGGAACCGTATGCCGGTGGACGGCGGAGCCGGGTGAAACACCGTCCGCACGCGTTTCCCTGTGTGAAGCCCCGTTCCCTCGTACGCGAACGGGCTCTTAATCGTCCTCTGTTGGCGGATCAACTTTCATCCCTTTCTCGAGCGCCTCGATCCGTTTCGAGAGCCGGCCGACCTCCCGGAAGAGCTCGGGAAGGCGCGCGATGAGCGCGTATATCTTGCGGGCGAGGCTGTGCTCGCGCGCCGGATAACCCGACACCTTCGTGTTGGCCGGTATCGATTTCGTGACCCCTCCCTGCGCCCCGACCATCGCGTTGTCCCCGATCTGGATATGTCCGACGAGCCCCGCCTGGCCCGCGAGAACGACGTTGCGGCCGAGCTGCGTGCTTCCCGAAACGCCGACCTGCGCCGCAAGGATCGAATTCTCCCCGACGACGACGTTGTGCGCGATCTGAACGAGGTTGTCGATCTTGGCGCCGCGCTTGATGAGAGTGACATCCGTCGTGGCCCGGTCGATCGCCGCGTTCGCGCCGATCTCGACGTCATCCTCGATGCGGACGATCCCGATCTGCGGGATCTTGCGGTTCAGCTCGCCGTCCTTCGCGTACCCGAAACCGTCACTCCCGACGACGACGCCCGCATGAAGTATGACGCGGTTGCCGATCTCGCATTGCTCCCGCACGGTGACGTGCGGATAGATGAAACAGTCCTCCCCGATCTTCGCGTCCTCGCATATGCAGACGAGGGGAAGAACCGTCGTGCGCGAACCGAGCACGGCGTTCTCGCCGATGTAGCAGCAGGCGCCGATCGACACGTCGGTCCCGATCACGGCGCCCGGCTCGATGATCGCCGTCGGGTGGATGCCCCGCTGGCGCCGTGCGGATGAATCCGCCGAGAAGAGCGACATGACCTTCAGGAACGCGAGGTACGGGTTGGAAACCTTGATGATCGGCTTCGGAGACCCGCCGTTGCGGTCGGCGATGACGGCGGACGCACGCGTCGTCGCGAGGTAGGATTCGTACTTCGAGTTCGCGAGAAACGTTATTTCCCCTTCACGCGCCTCCTTGATTCCGGCGACACCGGTTATGACGATACCCGCAGCGCCGATGACCTCGCCGCCGACGAGCCGGGCCAACTCTTCAAGCGCGTATGACACCATCGCGTAAATCCGCCTGTGCGAAACCCTCAGGGAGTGGGGTTCTTCGGCATCTCCTTCTCGAGCTCCTGCATCACCCGGTCGGTCAGATCGAGCGCCTTCTTCGCGTAGACGATGTTGCCCTGGGCGGCGTCGAACACGATCGTATAGCCGTCAGCCTCCGCGATCTTCGCGATGACGGCGTTGATTTTCTCGACGATCGGCTGCGTGAGCTCCTTGTTCCTTTTGGCGGCCTGGCCGTTGTCGCCGAACACGTCGCTCATGAACTGGTTGTAATCCTTCATCTTCTGGTCGAACTGCAGCTTCTTCTCGGCCTGCTTCTCCTCGCTCAGCATGAGGCTCTGGCTCTGGAGCTCCTCGCGCATCTTCGCGAGATCCGCCTCCATATCCGAAGCCTTCTTCTTCCAGGCGTCGACCTCTTTCTTGTAGACCGCCTCGGCATCGACCGTCTCCTTGAACTGGGC
>JBEKAW010000090.1:0-9384 GCA_050015715.1 Candidatus Krumholzibacteriaceae bacterium | reverse complement strand
GCCGCCCCGGGGGACGACGGCGAGGCAGATTCTCATCGGGAGCCTCTTCGGCGTGATCGCCATGGCCACGGTCGCCCTCGGCATCGTCATCGCGAAGCCGGTGCTCGACCGCTCGCCCGTTCTCTGGGCGACGACGATGCGCCAGATCGGGGCGCTCATCGTGATGGTCCCGGTCGCGCTCGCTCTCCCGGAACGGCGGGAGATCGCGGGCCTCTTCCGGCCGGCGCGGAACTGGAGATACTCCGTGCCGGCCACGCTCCTCGGGTCGTACCTCGCGCTCATCTTCTGGATCGCGGGGATGAAGTACTCGCTCGCGGGCCCGGCGGCGATTCTCAACCAGACGAGCTCGGTCTACGTGCTCATCTTCGCGTCGATATTCCTCAAGGAGCCGTTCACCGCGCGGAAGGTGATCGCCTCCGTGCTCGCGGTCGGCGGGATCGTCATGGTGACGCTCGGGTGAGCGCCGGTTCCGCGGTCATGTCTGCCGCTGTGCGCCTCCGTTCCCCGAATCGACGTTCTTCATCCGCACCGTGAACGAGATGACGGCCACCGTCACCCCGAAAATGCATACGATCGTCGCCCCCATGGGCCAGTCCCTGAGGTACGACAGCGCCGCCCCGAGGACGGAGGCGACGAACGCGATGCCCCAGGCCCAGTAAAGCCGGCCCCGGCCCTTTATTCCCAGAAGCGTCACGCAAACCATCGGCGCGATCAGGTACGAGAATACGGCCAGCACCCCGGCGAGATTGACCGAGATCGTGACGACGAGCCCGAAAGCGGCGTAGAAGAAGAAATCCCACAGTCGCACCGGCATGCCCCTCCGCTTGGCCTCCTTCGGATTCTCGGAGCAGAGGAGAAGCTCCCTGCGTTTGAGCAGCAGGAAGGCCCCCACGATTCCGTACACGACGGCCATGACCGTGATGTTCCGCCACGTCACCCAGCCGAGGGCCTCTCCGCTGAGCGTGCCGCGCACGTGCTCGGCCCCGTGGGGAGCGTTCGCGAGGAGCAGCAGTGTGGCGGCCGTCGCCAGAGCGAAGGAGATGCCGATAAAGGCCTCCTGCAGCACCGAATGCTCGCGGTCCCACAGGAAGCTGAAGATGAACGCGCCGAGAAGAGTGAAGCCGAAGGACCAGACATAGGTGCTCGGATCGGCGGGCTCGGCCCCGAGGAGGAACGCCACGCTCTGGCCCATCGCCGCGATCTGGGCGAGGGCAAGGTCCACGAATATCACCCCCCGGGCCAGCACGTGCCGGCCGAGAGGAGGATGAATCGACATGACGAGAATGCATGCGAGAAGCGGCAGAGCCATAACCGTCAGGAAACCCATCGCTCATTACCTCACTTGTTTGAGAGAGCCTTGACCAGGGACGATACGATGCCGTCGAATTTGGACAGCACATCCGTGGCGTCGGGCGTGCCGCCCACCTCCGTGGGGATCTCCACGGCCACGCCGCCGGCCTTGCCCGCCACGTCCCGGCTGGCGTCGGCGTCGTAGTAGGGTTGGTACAGCACGACCCGGACACCGGCCTGCCTCATCGCCTCGGCGAGCTCGGCGATATGGCGAGGGGTCGGCGGGATCCCGGGCTTGGGCTCCACGTTGCCGAAGAGCTTCAGACCGAAACGCTCGGCGAAATAGACGAAGTTCCTGTGGAAGGTGACGACTGACGCCCCCTTGTAGGGCGCGAGCTCCGCTTGCCACCGCGCGAGAGCCTCTTCCATTCTTTCGCCGAATGCCTTGGCGTTCGCCGAGTAGTCCGTCGCGTTGGCCGGATCGAGCGCGGAGAAGACCGCGGCCAGGTGCCCGGCCACGATCTCCAGGTTCTTGGGGTCCAGGTAGTAATGCGGATTGCCCAGGGGATGGACGTCCCCCTCGGCGCGGCTCACGGTGCCAGAGGGCTTCTCGAGAACGTCGACTCCCTCCGAGGCGTCCACGAATCCGGCCGTCCCCGGCTGGATCTTCGGGTTCCGGCTCCCCGGCAGGACGAGCGGCAGCCAGCCCCCGTCAAGCTCCAGGCCCACCGACACGAATACGTCGGCGTTCTGGATCGCCTTCATCAGGCTGGGCTTGGCCGGAACGAAGTGCGGGTCCTCGTAGCCCTTGCAGAGACTTATTACTGTGACATGCTTTCCGCCGACGGATTCGGCGACGGAGGCGAGGTCCGTGAGAGACGTGGCGACCCGCAGGTCCGCGTATGCGGGCGCGGCCGTGAGGATAATCGCCAATGCGAACATCCATCGAAGAAACGATTTCATGAGATCCTCCCGAGTTTGGAATTCTCCATAGCCAATGTGTCCTGCTCCTCAGTAGGCGTGAGCCGGGTGATAGCCGATCGTGTAGCACATCTGCACCATGAGGCGGCGGTCGAGGGGCGCGTTGCCCTTGCCGTCGTCCGCCCGCGCGATGCTGTATTCCAGCCGGATGAACGAGAACTCCGAAGGCGTCCACGCGACGTTGGCCGATACGCGCCGGATGTGACCGGGAACGGGATCGCCCGTCGCAAGGTCGGTCAGCACGTCCGTGAAGCTGTCAAAGGCCTCCTCCGCCCGCAGCCCCGTCCAGCAGATCTGCGACCAGCGATACTGATAGGACGCGTACCAGCCGTGCTGCTCCCGGCTGTAGGTCCCGCCAGGGTAAGATCCCTTTTCGATGTATTCCCCCTGCAGGATCCATCCGCGCTGGTTGGACCTTCTCAAAGGCACGTTGCGGAGCGTGAGGTCCGCTCCGTAGGCGGCGTGCGTATGACCGTCCGTCCCTTTGCCCGAGAGGGCCGATGCCCCGAGCTCCAGCGTGGTGTTGTCGTTCACGTCCACCTCGTTCTTGAGATGGCCGAGAAACGGGACGTTGTCGTGCTCGGTGGACCCGAAGTCGAGCGGATGCCCGGCGTCCGGCCCGGCGCCCTGGTAGATTCCGCCGGTCAGCTCGCAGTACCAGGGTATGGGCGTGAGCCAGGCCGCCTCCATGCCGGCCGCCTTGAACCCCTCCTCGCCGATCGTGTTGGCCATGATAACGGGCGCCTGGATGAAGGGAAACGCGTGCGTGTGAAGCAGGCCATGTTTCCCGAATGTGGCGCGCAGCTTCCCGATCTTCAGCTGGATCGAGGGAATCCTCGTCGTGGTGGCGTAGACCTCCTCCGGGTCCACGCCGTCCGGGGCGAACACGATGTTCGCCCAGAGATTCCAGTAGGGGTCCACGACGGAAAGGAGGCTGATCTCGGATTCCTGAAACTGCGGCCCGTACGGCTCGTTGAGGTCGCGGGCGGCTTGATCCAGAAACAGGGCGTTGAATCCTATCGCCGGATTGGCCAGGTTGGAGTAGATGGACTTTGTTTGGGCCCTTGGAAAGGCAGGGGTGCACGCCAGGGCGGCACATATGCACGCGAGCATGCGCAGTTTCATGCGCGCTGACCTCCTGAAGTTGACTTGTGAACAGAACGACCGTAGCTGGTCCGGCGGGCCTAGGCCGTTGGAGGGGCGCGCTCGTTGTCGAGGCGGATCGGAAGGGTGGGAACACGTATTTCGTCGGCCGTCAGAACGAGGCCGATGGTGGTAAGTTGAGGCGCAACGTCGTAGGGCACCTGCGCGGGAGCCACCTGGGCGGTCACGAAGAGGCATATCGCGCAATGCGAGTCGTCTTCCCCGATCGCGTGATGGTGGTGGGCGAGGAGGACGGGCGAGGCGGCGAAGAACGAAAGCGCGAGGATCGCCGCGATGAGGGATCCGAACCCGTGCAGATACGTATGCCGCGTGTGTCTCATACGAAAATAACTATATCAGAAAAGTCGTTTTGTCGCAAGGCGGATCGGAGTCCCGCGGCCTCTCCAGAGCCGCGGCCGGCGTGTCCCCGGCCCCTCAGAGCGCCGGCTCTTTCCTGCTCAGTATCTCCTTCGACCTGAAGCCGCTCAACGACATCGCCGCGAGGCCGAGGAGCACCATCGGGATGACCTCGACCGCGTGGAACACGATCGCGCAGCTCAGGGCGCGCTCCGTGTCGGCGCCGAAAAGCTTGAACGCCGCGAGCGTCGAGAGCTCGAAGCCGCCGAGGTTCGCCGGGGTGCTCACCGCGGCGATGCCGAGATTGGTGAATATGAGGACGACCGCGGCCGCGAGCCGGGGGAGATCGAAGCGGAACGCCTCGAACATGAAGGTGAGCATGAGCGCCCTGAGGCACCACGAGAACGCGGAGAGAACGCAGGCCGGAAGCAGGACGCCGGCCTTTTTCAGGGAAGCGAGCCCTATCGTGAAACGATGGATCTGCCCCGTGAGCCGCTTCCCGAACTTCCCGGTGAACCTGAGCTCCATGTGCTTCTTGAATCTCATGAGCGTGAGCACGATGACGATCGCCGCGACGACGGCGATGCCGGCGATGATGCCCGCCCGTTCGACGAGGCGGGGAAGATCGAAGTAGATGCCGGTGAACACCACGAGGACGAGGAAGAACGTCACGTCCATGATGCGGTCGAGCATCACGCTCCCGAGCGAGCTCGCGACGGAGATCCGCTCGCGTTTGGCGAGAAAGTAGGCGCGGGCTCCGTCCCCGAGCCGCAGCGGCAGGACCGTGTTGCCGACGACGCCGACGAGCATCGCGCCGAACGTGTTGAGCGTGCGGGTGTGGCGCTTGACGGAAGAGAGTATGAGCCGCCACCGGAACGCCTCGATCCAGGTATTGACGACGTTCAGGAGAAAGACGCCGGCGACCCAGAGCCAATTCACTCCCGCGAAGGAGTGGGCGAGCTTCACGAGGTTCACGCGCCAGAGAATGACGGCGCAGAGGATCACCGTTACGACGACGGCGCCGACGTGAGCCTTCTTTTCCCAGCTCATGCTCTTCGCGCCTCCCTGATCATCTCCGACAGCGTGAGGAACCGGTATCCGGCCTTGAGGCCCCCCTCGATGATCCCGGGGAGCGCCTCGACGAGCTGGCTCGAGTCGGTTCCGCGCTCGGTGCCGCGTCCGTCGTGGAGGAGGACGACGCAGCCGCCGGCGAGCCCGCGCATCGCGCGCCGGACGATCTCGCCCGCGCCGGGGCGGTCCGTGTCCCACACGCCGAGGGTCCAGGCGACCGGCTCACATCCGGCCTCTTTCGCGACGCGGTTCACCCAGGGATTCCTCCAGCCGTGGGACGCCCTGAATAGTACGGGCCTCGTTCCGGTAATGTTCCCGATCGCGTCGCTCGTTCGCGCGATCTGGTCGCGGATCCGCGCGGGGGTCTTGAGCGGCAGGACGTCGTGGTTCCACCCGTGGTTTCCGAGCTCGTGCCCCTCGGCCGCCGCCCGCCGCGCCGCGTCGGGGAAGGCCTCGACGTTCTCCCCGATGAGGAAGAAGGTCGCCCGCACGTCGAACCTCCTGAGTATATCGAGGACCCGGGACGTGTACGGCTCGTTCGGCCCGTCGTCGAAGGTGAGGGAAACGGCGCGAAGCCCGGCGGGCCCCCGCCAGAACACTCTCCCGAACACGCTCGAGCGCCGCTCGAAGACGCCGACGAGGAGGAGCGCCTCGAGAGCGAGCATTCCGAGGACGCACGCGGCGATCTGCGCGGGCCCGAGGCTCGAGACGCCCGCAACGATCCCCGCCGCCGCGCCCGCCGCGGCGAGCGAGACGACCGTCACCACGGATATGATCCTGAATATCATCGTCCCGTCAGAATCTCTTTGTAGTAATCGACGATCTCGCGGGCGACCGTGTCCCACGAGTACCGCATGGCTTTCTTACGCCCGTTCGCTCCCATTTCCCGGCGGAGCTTCTCGTCCCTGAGAAGCGTGAGTATCGCCCCGGCGAACGCCGCGGGATCGTCCTGCGGCGTGAGCATTCCCACGTCGGAGTCGAGCAGCTCCCGGTAGCCGCAGTTGTCGGTGGCCACTATGGGCTTCCCGGCCGCCATGGCCTCGAGGAGCGTGACCCCGAAGGAGGCCTTCATCACGGGGGAGCAGAAGACGTCGCAGCTCGCGTAGTAGCGGGCGCGCGCGTCCTTGATGCGCCCCTCGAAGAGAACGTCGTGCGCGTGGTTCGCCGGAATGAATCGCCGGTAGTAATGTTTGAGAGGGCCGTCTCCCACGATGATGAGGCGAACGTCCGGAAACTCCGCCTTGACGAGCTCGAAGGCCTGGAGCATGAGCTTCAGGCCGTTGCGGGGATCGAACCTGCTGAGGAAGAGAAGGTTCATCCTGCCGTCCGCGAAACGTTCGAACGGCTTCGCGGAGGGACTGAACTCGTCGGTGTTCACGCCGTTCGGGATGACGCGGGCCTTGAGCGTGAAGTATCGCCCGAGCGCGTCGATGCACGTGTTGGAGACGGCGATCTGCCCGTCGAGCCTGTCCACGGTCCTCTGAAGCCTTCCGTTGAGCGCCGAATAGATGAGGTTCCCCTCGAAATACGTGTGAAACGTCCCGACACGCGGAATCGTCGAACCAGTGAGCGCGAGCAGCGGGAGCGTCGGAACCATCGGGGAGTGGAGATGGAGGATATCGAAGCGCTCCTCCTCGAAGATCGTCCGGAGGCGGCCCTTGAGGCCGAAGCCGACCGTCATGTGCGCGAACGAGCCGTTCGAGTAGATCGGCATGCTCCTGCCGATGCGGATGACGCCGTTCTCCGCGGGAGAGCCGTTTGTCCGGGGCGCCAACGACCTCCCCTGCGCGGCAGTGATGACCTTGACGCCGTGCCCGAGCGCCTCGAGCCTCGTTTTCGTGTTATGGACGTTCTCGCTGATCCCGCCGAGGAGCGGGTAGTAATATTCCGTTACGATCCCTATTTTCATTACACGTTTTCCCCTCAATGCCGCCGCCGCCCCCCGAGGCAGGCAGCGCGCGGACAGTGTCAAGCTATAGACTTGCATTATACTTGATGGTACCCTGTTGGGGAAGCAATAAAGTTGCCTCGTGCATAAGGGGTGAAATGCTATGAAATTAAATACCTTAGCCGCGCTGCTCGGCGTCGTCTTCGTCGCGGCGCTTCTGCCGTGCGGCTCGCTCAGGGCCCAGCAGGATACGATCGTGCTGAAACAGGCTCTCGCGCTCCCGCTTCCCAAGGGCTATGCGGACGTCGTCGTCGCCCCGAATCCGGTCGAGGCGACCCTCGCCGTCTCAGGCTCACTGACGGCCTTGGCCCCCGCCGCGGGGAGGACCGTTCAATGGCGCCCCGGAGAGCGGCTTGAATGGCGGGCGATATCGGCGGACGCCAAGGGCTGGTTCACGGACAGCGTGCTCGCGGGATGCTACGTCTGCTCCTCCGTCGAGATGAAGAGCCGGGGCGTGATGATTCTCCAGGCGATGGGGGACGAGGTCGCCTGCGTGAACGGCTCTCCGCGCGCCGGCAACCCCTACTGTCTCAAGGACGAGCGGGAGTCCTGGGAGCCCGGCTTCGATTACTCGTTTCTCCCGGTGATGCTCGAGAAAGGGGCGAACGAGCTCGTGTTCCGCTGCGTCCGGGAGCGGCTCAAGGTGAGGCTCTACAGCAGCGCCAAGCCGGTTTTCTTCAATACGAGGGACATGACCATCCCCGATTTCGTCGCGGGGGAGGGGATAGATACCTGGGGGGCGATCGTCGTCGTGAACGCCTCGACGGAGCCGCTCCGCGACCTTCTCATCCAGGCGTCGATTCCGGGCGCCGGCGCGCAGGCGGCGCCCCAGCCGGTCCCCATTATCCAGCCTCTCAGCGTGAGGAAGGTCGGCTTCCGGCTGACCGCGGCGGGGTCCATGGCCACGGGGGGCACTATCGATGTGATCATCAAGCTGACCCGAAAGGGGAGCGGGGCGAAGGGCATGACTCAAAAGGGGGGCGGCGCGGACGATGCCATCGACAGGGCCGTCGTGCCGTTCCGCGTTGTCGGCCCCTACGAGAACCGCAAGGAGACGTTCATCAGCGACATCGACGGGAGCGTGCAGTACTACGCGATAAACCCCGCGCAGAGGCTCGCCGGGGAAATGCCCGCGGCGCTCTTCCTTACCCTGCACGGCGCCTCCGTGGAGGCGGTGAACCAATCGGCCTCGTACGAGCCCAAGTCGTGGGGGCACGTCGTGGCCCCGACGAACAGGCGCCCCTACGGCTTCAACTGGGAAGAATGGGGGCGCCTCGACGCTCTCGAGGTCCTCAACATCGTGAAGCAGCGCTACCGCATCGACGAGAACAGGATCTATCTTACCGGGCATTCGATGGGGGGACACGGCGTGTGGCACATCGGCTCCCTCTTTCCCGATCAGTTCGCCGCGATCGGTCCGAGCGCGGGATGGATATCCTTCTGGACCTACCGGTTCAGGGGGATCGATCTCGGCGACACGACGGCGGTCCGCAGGATGCTGCGCCGCTCGACGACGCCGAGCGAGACGTTCATGCACGTGCGCAACTACGCCGGGCTCGGCGTGTACATCCTCCACGGCGCCGCCGACGACAACGTGCCGGTGACCGAGGCGCGCTCGATGGCCGACTCTCTCCGGACGTTTCACAGGGATTTCGTCTATCACGAGCAGCCGCTCGTCGGGCACTGGTGGGACGTCTCCGACGAGCCGGGCGTCGACTGCGTCGACTGGGCTCCCATGTTCGACTTTTTCGCGCGCCACGCGCGGCCGCTCAAGGAGCGTGTCCGCGAGATACATTTTCTCACGTCGAATCCGGGGGTATCGGCGAGGGACTGGTGGCTCGCGATCGACGCGCAGGAGCGGCCGCTCGAGATGAGCTCGGCCGACGTCCGGTTCGATCCCGGGAAAAACCGTTTCACCGGGACGACCGGGAACGTCGCGCGGCTCGCCTTCGATCTCGATATCGCGCGCGCGGGGGAGCCGGTCGCGATAGAGCTCGACGGCCAGAAGCTGTCCCACAGGCCGATGTCGACGGATGAGAAGCAGCTCTGGCTCGAACGGCGCGGCGGCGTCTGGGAGGTCGCGAGCGAGCCCTCGGCGGATCTCAAGGGGGCTCGCCGGTACGGCACGTTCAAGGATGCCTTCAGGAACCGCCCCGTTCTCGTCTTCGGCACGAAGGGAACGAGGGAGGAGAACGCGTGGGCCTTCGACAAGGCCCGCTTCGACGCCGAGAAGCTCTGGTACCAGGGGAACGCCTCCATCGACGTCGTCCGTGACGTCGATTTCGATCCGCTCGCCGAGCCCGGCCGGAACGTCATTCTCTACGGAAACGCGACCACGAACGCCGCATGGAAGACGCTTCTTTCGAAGGGCCCCGTGCAGGTCGGAAAAGCGAAACTCAGGATCGGAGGTGCCGGGGCCGCGCCCCCCGGCGGGGCGTCATACGGCTGTCTCTTTATTCGCCCGCGGCCCGGAAGCCCCGCGGCATGCGTCGGCGTCGTATCGGGCACCGATCTTGCAGGAATGAGGCTCGCAAACAGGATTCCCTATCTCAGCCCGGGAATCAACCTGCCCGATCTCACCGTGCTCGATCAGC
>JBEKAW010000089.1:0-13579 GCA_050015715.1 Candidatus Krumholzibacteriaceae bacterium | reverse complement strand
GCCTTGTGCGTGAGGTAGTACGGATCGACGCCGATGCAGTGCCCCCCGACGAGACCGGGCCTGAACGGCAAAAAGTTCCATTTCGAGCCCGCCGCCTCGAGGACCTCGAGCGTATCGATCCCCATGCGCTCGAAGATGAGCGCGAGCTCGTTGATGAAGGCGATATTGATGTCGCGCTGGGAGTTCTCGATGACCTTCGCCGCCTCGGCGACCTTGATCGACGACACCGGGTGCGTCCCCGCCGTGATGATCGACCGGTAGAGCTCGTCGATCTTCTTCGTCGCCTCGGGGGTCGAGCCGCTCGTGACCTTCTTGATCTTCGTCAGCGTGTGCTGCTTGTCGCCGGGGTTGATGCGCTCGGGAGAGTATCCGCAGAAGAAGCCCTCGTTGAACGCGAGCCCCGACAGCCGCTCCAGGATCGGCACGCAGAGCTCCTCGGTGCAGCCCGGGTACACGGTCGATTCGTAGACGACGATGTCCCCCTTCTTGAGGACCTTCCCCACTGCCTCCGTCGCCGCCTCGACGAGCGAGAGATCGGGCCGTTTGAACTTGTCGATGGGCGTGGGCACTGTGACGACATAGAAATTGCAGGGGCGGATATCCTCGACGTTCGCCGTGTACAGAAGCCGCTTGGCGGACCTGAGATCCTCGATGCTCGTTTCGAGGGTGCGGTCGACGCCCTTCTTGAGCTCGTCGATGCGTTTCCGGCTGATATCGAAGCCGACCGTGTCGTACATTTTGCCGAATTCCACGGCCAGCGGAAGGCCGACATACCCGAGACCGACGATCGCGATCTTTGTGCTGCTCATCTAAGACTCCTGTTTCTAATGAGTTATCGAGGCTTACCCCCGGAACAAATCATGGATCACGGTACGTTATCGCGCCCGTATTGTCCAATGAAAAAGAGGCCTTGCGAAAATGGTGCCGTTCGCCGTGCCGCCCCGCAGATTATCAGATATAGCGAAATTATTTGACAAAATACGATTTACTGGCTATCCTTTTGAGGAGTATTATTGCTGGCCGAAGCCCCCCCGCGCGGGGGGCGTTCATCCGTCCGTTAACCTCATGTATTCCAATAGGAGGGCTGCGTTGAAAGGTCGTGTGCTCATTATCGATGACGAGGCCGAGATCCGGCGAAACCTCACGATCGGTCTCACGCAGGAAGGCTACAGCGTCGTGGCCTGCCCCGACGGCATCTCCGCGATCCACGAGCTCAATACCGCTCGCGAAAAGGGCATTGCGTACGATTACCTCGTTACCGATATCTTCATGCCCGACATCGACGGGCTCAAAATCCTCAAGGTCATCAAGATTCAGTATCCGGAGCTGCCGGTTCTCGTGATCACGGGGTTCGGCGACGAGGCCCTGAAGCTCACCGCTCTCTCGGAGCTCAACACCGGCTACCTCGACAAGCCGTTCGAGATCCCGGACCTCGTGAAGGCGCTCGAGGAGCTCTCCCCCGGCTCGACGGCGGGGAAAGCGGTCGCGAAGGGAAAAGCGAAAGCGGAGCCCGAGATGCGCGAGTCGGTGACGACCTATCTCACGATCAGGATCACGGATCCGATGCGGAGCATGGACATTTACAAGAGGCTCTATCAGATGGAAGGGGTCCAGCGCTGCGAGGCGGTCAGGGGCGACTTCGACATCATCGTGCTCGCCCAGGCGGCTTCCCAGGACGAGATCAAGAAGCTCAAGGACAGAATCGGCGCGATGGACGGCATTCAGCTCGCTTCCGTCTCGGACGTCGAGCGTCCGAAGCTCGACCGCGACGTGAACGAGTTCGTCAATGTCTATTCGCAGGCGGTCAAGGCGCACGGCCTCGCGAGCTCGAGCAAGCAGCCGGGCACGACGAGCTACATCATCGTGGACATCGACAGGAACGCGATCCAGCAGATCTTCACGACCGTGTTTTTCATCGACGAGGTCGTCTTCTGCGACGTCATCGAGAACGGCACGAAGCTCGTGGGAATGGTCACGGGCCAGGGCGCCGTCGGCAAGATGCCGCGCATTATCGAGAAGCTGAGCCAGATCGACGGCGTGCTGCGCGTGCGCGAAGCAACGGTGATCAAGCTGGTCGAGGATTGACGCTCCGCTCATCCGCTGCAATCCCGATAAAGACCCGTTGAATCAACCAGGGGGTGGTTACCACGGCGGCGAGGGACGACGATTTCAGTTACCGGTTATGGCGCTACGACGGCGCTCCGGGGGAGTTGATTCCGCTCCTCCAATCGGCGCAGGATCATTTCGGATACATTCCCCGAAAGGCGATCAGCTACATCTCGGGCGTGACCGGCGTGCCGGAGTCCGACATATACGGGGTCATCACGTTCTACAGCCAGTTCAGGCTCCAGCCGATGGGCAAGTACGTGATCAAGGCGTGCGACGGGACGGCCTGCCACGTGCAGAACTCCCGCACGATCATCGGCACGCTCGAGGACGAGCTCGGGATCGAGGTGGGCGGCACGACGGAGGACGGCCTCTTCACGCTGAGCACGGTCGCCTGCATCGGCTGCTGCTCGCTCGCGCCCGTGATCATGATCAATGACGACACGCACGGCCGGCTCACGCCGCAGTCGGTGCGCAAGATCCTTCGCGACTACCGGCGGCGCGAACAGGCGGCCCGCACGCAGGACGCGGCGAGCTGCGGCGAAGCCGGGGCCAGATGAATCGCGACATCCGAGTCTCACAACCAATCCGGAGTTGATCGATGAAGAAAGTCATAGTGGGCATGAGTACCTGCGGCCTGTCGGCCGGGTCCCAGAAGACCTACGACAGGTTCGGCGAGCTCCTCGCCGCGCACCCCGGCGCGTTCGAGCTCAAGAGCACGGGATGCATCGGCATGTGCTACCGCGAGCCGCTCGTCGAGATCAGGGAGAACGGGAGCCGCATCGTCTACGGCTCGGTGACGCCGGAGCTCGCGGACAGGATCTTCAACGAGCATGTCACGGCGAACCGCGTCCTCGACGAGCACGTGGCGCTGCGCATGGATCGCGGCGCCGAGCTCGGCGGCGCGGAGGCGCCGCACCAGAAGGAACAGGTGCGGATCGTGCTCCGCAACTGCGGGTTCATCGACCCCGAGTCGATCGCCGAGTACGAGGCCGCGGGCGGCTACAAGGCGATCCGCAAGGCCCTCCTCGAGATGAAGCCGGAGGACATCGTCAAGACGGTCAAGGATTCGGGCCTCCGCGGCCGCGGCGGCGCCGGCTTCCCGACCGGTCTCAAGTGGTCGTTCGCGGCGTCGCAGAAGGGGGACGTCAAGTACGTCGTCTGCAACGCCGACGAGGGAGATCCCGGCGCCTTCATGGACCGCTCGGTGCTCGAGGGGGACCCGCACTCGGTCATCGAGGGAATGATCGTCTGCGCGAAGGCGATCGGCTCGCACATGGGCTACATCTACTGCCGCGCCGAGTATCCGATGTCGATACGGCGCCTCACGATCGCGCTCGACGCCGCCCGGGAGAAAGGGTACCTCGGGAAGAACATCCTCGGCTCCGGTTTCGACTTCGACGTCAAGATCAAGCAGGGCGCCGGCGCATTCGTCTGCGGCGAGGAGACGGCGCTCTTCCAATCGATCGAGGGCAAGCGCGGCATGCCGCGCATCAGGCCCCCCTTCCCCGCCGAGAAGGGACTCTGGCAAAAGCCGACGAACAACAACAACGTCGAGACGTACGCGAACGTCCCGTGGATCATCATGAACGGCGCCGCCGCGTACGCCGCCTACGGCACCGAGAAGAGCCGCGGCACGAAGGTCTTCGCGCTCGCCGGGAAGGTCGCCTGCGGCGGCCTCGCCGAGGTTCCGATGGGGATCCCCATCAACGACCTCGTCTTCAAGATCGGCGGGGGGATCAAGGAAGGCCGCGCCTTCAAGGCCGTGCAGATGGGCGGGCCGTCGGGCGGGTGCATTCCGGCCTCCCTCGGCCACACGCCGGTCGATTTCGAATCGATTCCCGCGACGGGCGCCATCATGGGCTCGGGCGGCCTCGTCGTGATGGACGACCAGACCTGCATGGTCGAAATGGCGCGTTTCTTCCTCGACTTCACGCAGAACGAGTCGTGCGGC
Organism: Candidatus Krumholzibacteriaceae bacterium; assembly: GCA_050015715.1. GTDB lineage: Bacteria > Krumholzibacteriota > Krumholzibacteriia > Krumholzibacteriales > Krumholzibacteriaceae > SSS58A. The sequence goes on along the minus strand of JBEKAW010000089.1, from coordinate 9,519 downwards.
AAATGCACCTTCTGCCGCGTCGGGACGCTCCGCATGCTCGAGATCCTCACGAGAATCACGCAGGGGGAAGGACGGAGCGAAGACGTCGACAATCTGAAGACCCTCGGCGCGCAGATCACAGGGACAAGCGCTGTCCCGCGGGGAGCTGCACCGCGCTCGTCGATTTCTGCATCGACCCGGAGAAGTGCACCGGCTGCACCCTCTGCGCGAAGAACTGCCCAGTCGAAGCGATCACGGGCGAGCGCAAGGCGGTGCACACCATCGATATGGCGAAATGCGCGAGGTGCGGCAAGTGCATCACGGTCTGCACGTTCGGCGCCGTGTACAAGAAGTGAGGAAACGATTAGATGGAAACCGTTAAGATCAAGATCAACGGCAGGGAGATCGAGACCGCGAGCGACAGGACGATTCTCGAGGTCGTGCGCGAGCATGAGCTCGACGCGATCCCGACCCTGTGCAATTCGCCGGAGCTCGAACCGTACGCTTCGTGCTTTCTCTGCGTCGTCGAGGTCAAGGGGCGGCCGAACCTCGTTCCGGCCTGCGCGACGCGCGTGGCGCCGGGGATGGAAGTGACGACCCGCAACGAGCGCATCGTCAAGTCGCGGAAGACGGCGCTCGAGCTCCTCGTCTCCAATCACTACGCCGACTGCGTCTCGCCCTGCATGGAGGGCTGCCCCGCGCACGTCGACGCGCAGGGGTACATCGCCCTCTCGGCCATGGGGCTCTACCGCGAGGCGGTCGATCTCATCCGCGAGACGAACCCGCTGCCCGCGATCTGCGGACGCGTGTGCGTCCGCAAGTGCGAGGTCGTCTGCCGGCGCGCCGACGTCGACAAGCCCGTCGGCATCAACGCGATCAAGCGGTTCGTCACCGACCAGCCGGGCGTCTACGACGGAAGGCCCGCGTGCGAGCCGCCGACCGGAAAGAAGGTCGCGATCGTAGGCGCCGGGCCGGCGGGGCTCACCGCCGCATGGTTCCTCGGACGCGCGGGGCACAAGCCGGTCATGTTCGAGGCGATGGCCCGCTCCGGCGGGATGCTCCGCTACGGGATCCCCGTTTACCGTCTGCCCGACGACGTCATCGACCGCGAGGTCGACTACATCTGCCGCGCGGGCGGCGAGATCAGGTATAACACGCGCGTCGGGAAAGACGTCTCTCTCGACGAGCTCATGAAGAGCTACGACGCCGTGTTCCTCGGCCCGGGCGCATGGGCCGGGAACCCGATGAAGGTCGAGGGCGAATTCGGCACCGCGGGCGTCGTCCAGGGCGCCGACTTCCTTCCCGAGCAGGCGGAGAATCCGACCCCGCTCGCGGGGACGGTCGTCATCGTCGGGGGGGGCAACACCGCGATGGACGTCGCGCGGACCTCGTGGCGGCTCGGCGCGGACAAGGTCATCATCCTCTACCGCCGCACGAAGGACGAGATGCCCGCGGACAGGATGGAGATCGAGGACTGCATCGCCGAGGGGATCGAGATCATGGAGCTCGCCGCCCCCGTCGGCATCGTCACGGATAATGGAAAACTGAAGGCGCTCAGGTGCCAGAGGATGAAGCTCGGCGAGCCCGACAAATCGGGGCGCCGCCGGCCGATACCTCTCGAGGGGTCCGAGTTCGAACTCCCCTGCCACATGGCGGTCTCCGCGATCGGTCAGGCGACCGCCCTCGACGGCCTCACGGACGCCTCGGGGAAAGGCATCGGGCTCACGAAATGGAACACCTTCGTCATCGATCCGGAGACGCTCGCGACGAGCGTCCGGGGCGTTTTTGCCGGAGGGGACGCCGCCGACGACGGCCCGACGGTCGTCATCGACGCGATCGCCGACGGGCAGCGCGCCGCGCGGGCTATCGACTCGTACATGAAGAACGCGAACGTGCCTCCGCGGCCGTTCGTCGTGAAGAAGGAATTCTGGGCGAAGCCCGGCAAGGCCGAGCTCGGCGACGTCAAGGAAAGCCCCCGGCACGAGGTGCATCAGATCGCCGTCGATGAGCGCCGCGGAAGCTTCGCCGAGGTCGCGACCGGCTTCGAGTTCGAGGACAACGTCCACGAATGCGACCGCTGTCTCTCGTGCGGGTGCCTGCGCTTCGACACCTGCTACCTGCGCATCTACGCCGAGGAATACGGCGTCGACATGAACCGCTTCAACGGACACGTCCGCAAACACAAGGTCGACGAGCGGCATCCGTACGTCGTTTACGACCCGAACAAGTGCATTCTCTGCTCGCGATGTATCAGGACGTGCGCGCGCGTGCTGCCCGTATCGGCGCTCGGCCTCGTCGGCCGGGGGTTCCGTACGGAAATGCGCCCGGCGCTCAACGATCCCCTCGTCGAAACGAGCTGCGTGAGCTGCGGGAACTGCGTCGACTCGTGCCCGACGGGCGCGCTCACGGTAAAATATCCCTTCCCCGGCCGCGCCTGCCTCGACACGAATGACGTGCCCTCGCACTGCGCGTACTGCTCCCTCTCGTGCTCCATCAACGTGAAAGAGTTCGGCCCGGGGCGCTACTATATCGGCCCCTCGGGCGTCCCGGGGGACTATCTCTGCAGGTACGGACGGTTCGGCCACGAGCTCTTCATCAAGCGCAAACGCATCGTCTCCCCCGAGATTCGACGCGGGAGCGAAATCCAGACCGGCGATCTGTGCGAGGCGCAGCGGCTCATCGTGTTCGGCATGAGACGCGTCGTTTCGAAATACGGCGCAGGGAAGGTCGGCGTCTTCGTTTCGCCGGAGCTCACGAACGAGGAGCTGTACCTCGCCTCGCGAATCGCCCGCGAAGGGCTCGGCACGAACAACGTCGCCTCCCTCTCGATCCTCGGCACGGGCGCCGAATCGGGCGCCCTCGACGAGTCGCTCGGCTTCACGGCCTCGACCGCGGACCGATCCTCGATCGACAACGCCGATCTCATCATCTGCAACAACACGTCGATGGAGCCCGATCACTTGATCCTCGCCGTACGCGTCATCCAGGCCGTGCGTTCGGGCGCCCGTCTCATCGTGAGCAATTCCACTCTCGACCCGACCGATCAGAAGCTCTCGACGCTCGCGATGGATCCAATGCGCGGCCGCGCGGCCATTCTCTGGAACGGGGTTCTGCAGGTGCTCCTCGACGAGGGCTATTTCAAGAGCGCCAACGTGAAGAAGATCCCGGGGGCGAGCGCGTTTCTCAAGAGCAGGGATTTCAAGATCGACGCCGTCGCCGCCCTCTCGGGAGTCGACGCGGCGGATATCCGCTCGGCCGCGGCTCTCATCAGGAACGCGAAACGCGTCGTCATCATCCACAGCCCCGATCGTGTCCAAGATCAGGCGAGCGGCGATCTCGAGACGCTCGCGAACTTCGTCGTGCTGCTGCGCGCGGCGGGGGCCGGGGCGGAGCTCCTCCTCCCCCGCATCAACGCAAACAGCGCCGGCGTGGAGATCATGGGCGCCGATCCGGTGTTCGCCCCGGGACGCGTGCCCAATCCCGCCGGTGTCGCGGGGGCGCGAAGCCGCGAGGAGCTGCGAGCGCTCCTCGCCTCGGGGGAGCTCAAGGGCGCGCTCATCATCGGCGAGGATCCGCTCGCCTGGGGCCAGACGGGCTCGTGGTTCCAGAACGTGGAGTTCCTCGGGGCTATGGATTGGGCCTCCAGCGAGACGACGCGCTACGCCGACGTCGTGCTCCCCAGCTCGACGTACCTCGAGACGGCCGGCACGCGGTGCAACTTCGAAGGCGCGGTCGTCGAGTACGCAAAAGCCATAGAGCCGCCGGCGGGAGCGTCGGGCGTCGAGGTGCTCCGCGGCCTCGCCCGGGAGTTCGGGCTCACGGTCGTTGACGACACGACCGGCGAGATAGAGACGATCGTGAGGTCCAAGCTCGGGGATCTGGCCCGTTTCTACTGGAACACCGGCGAAGAGCGCCTCTCACCGGGCACCATGCGCCTCGTTCCGACGGGCGCCGTCGTTCACGCCGGGTCGATGCAGCCGCCGCTCACGCACGGCGAGAGGTACAAGCGCGAGATCAGGGAGGTCGGCACGGAACGGTACCGGGTTCGGCGGTAGCGCGCCGGCAGGCGCCGCGCAGTCTCGCGGCCAGGCCCCTCGCCGTTTCGCGGCCGCCGGGAAAAAGGTTCGATATGATACGGCTCGAAAATCTCTACTCGTTCATGGAGACGAGCTTCGATTATCTTCTCGTCGTCGACGGCACGGAGCGCATTATCCACGCGAGCCGGCTCCTCCAGCGTGACAGCCTCAGCGAGGATGAGCCGCTCGAAGGCAAACCGCTGAAAGACGTCATCGCGCCCCCGTCGCTCATCACCTTCCGCTCGGCGATGGCGCAGGCGCGCGGAGGAAACCGCGCGAACGCCGTTTTCACGAAAACGGGCGAGAACGCCGTTTCGATCCCCTTCAAGGCGGGCTGCGGAGAGACCGACAGCGGCGAGGTATTCCTCTTCTTCGGCAACAAGCTCGAGGCGTTCCGCAAGCTCCAGGAATGGGAGAAAAACGAGCGCATCAAAGAGCTCTCGTGCCTGTACGACGTCGCGGAGTGGATCGAGGATTCGGGCTCGATCAGCGAGTTCTTCACCGAGCTCCCCCGCTACCTCTCCGCCGGCATGCTGTTCCCCGAGGAGGCGATCGTCTACTCCACGTACCAGGGGATCGCGTACGGGCAGAAGCCGACGTCCTACAACTATATTTCGGTCCGTCTCATCGTCGCCGGGCAGGACAAGGGTGAAATCCGCGTCGGCTACTACAGCGAGAAACGCCAGCTTCTCCCCGAGGAACAGCGCATGCTCGACGAGATCGGGCGGATGCTGAGCCTCGCTCTCGAGCGAAAGGAGCTCACGGAGCGCCTCATCAAGAAGCAGTCGGAGGAGTCCGGTTTCAACAAGCGTCTCGAGGAGCTTCAGGGCGAGATCGCCAAGCGCACGGCTGAGCTCGAGGAGCAGAACAAGAAGCTCAACCTCGTCAATTCCTACCTCGACACGGTGAAGGGCGGATGGGAAGGCTCGAAGGCGACGCTCGAGGCGATGTTCAAGGCGATTCCCGACGAGGTCGTCCTCATCGACAATCACCGCAAGGTCATCATGACGAACCGCGAGGACGTGAGCCCCGGCACCTACTGCTACGCGAGCTTCTTCGGGCGCGAGCACCCCTGCGAGGATTGCCGCCTCGCGCGGATTCTCCGCGACAAGACCCCCGTCACGCTCACGATGAAGCGCGACAACGAGTTTCTCCAGGTTCACGCGCTCCCGATCTACAACCGCGAGCACGAGGTCGACGGCATTATGGAGTTCTACCGCAACGTGACGCTCGAGAAGACGTACGAGCAGCAGCTCCAGCAGGCGGACAAGCTCGCTTCCCTCGGGCAGCTCGTGAGCGGCATCGGGCACGAGATCAACAACCCGAACCAGTTCATTCGCGGGAACATCAAGATTCTGAAACAGTCGCTCGAGGATCTCCTGCCTATCGTCGAGGCGTACGTCGTGGACCACCCCGATCTCAAGATCGCGAAGCTCAACTACGACTTCTGGCGCAAGCACATCATGACGCTCGTCGACGACATGGACCACGGCTCGCAGCGCATCAAGGGAATCGTCGAGGGGTTGCGCACCTTCGCCCGCAAGGACGAGGGGCTCCTCGTCGACACGATCGACGTCAACACGCTCATCGAGGCGAGCGCGCGGCTCGTCCACAACGAGGTGCACAAGCACGCCGATATCAAGCTCGAGCTCGCCGAGGGGCTCCCCTCGTGCGCGGGGAACGCGCAGAAGATCGAGCAGGTCCTCGTGAATCTCCTCGTGAACGCGGGCCAGGCGATGCGCGACGACGTGCGCGGGCTCATCACGGTCCGCACGCGGGCTGAGGATCAGGACGTCTGCATCGACATCGAGGACAACGGCACGGGGATGAACGAAAAGACGCAGAAACAGATCTTCGACCCCTTCTTCACGACCAAGCGCGCGAAGGGCGGAACGGGGCTCGGCCTCGCGATCGTCTACCGCATCCTCGAGGAGCACGGCGGCCACATCTCGGTGAAGAGCAAGCTCGGCTCGGGGACGACCTTCACGATCAGGATCCCCGCGCGACAGACCGCTCCCGCCGCGCCCCGGACGGGCAGCCAAACCCCTCCGAAAGGAACGAGATGAGAAAGGTCCTCATCGTCGACGACGACGTCGCCGTCACCAATTACTTCATGGTGTTCCTCGTCCAGACGGGGCTCTTCGAGCCCATCGTCGCGAACGACTCGCGCGAGGTCGAGGCGATACTCCAGCGCGAGAAGTTCGATATTCTCATGCTCGACATGGACATGCCGAACGTGAGCGGAATGGATATCCTGCGCGCCATGCGAACGAAAGGGGACACGACTCCCGTCGTTATCCTCACCGGCGTCAGCGACGTCGATCTCGCGGTGCGCGCCATGAAGCTCGGCGCGTTCGACTATCTGACGAAGCCGGTGGACGACCAGAATCTCCTCCAGGTCCTCGAGAACGCGATCGAGCATCGGACGCTGCGCCAGACCATCGAACAGCTCCCGAAGGAGCTCACCCGGCAGGGGCTCGAGCACGAGGCCGCTTTCACGCAGCTCCCGACCCAGGACGACAAGATGATCCGGCTCTTTCACCAGGCCGAGAAGCTCGCCGCGAGCGACGTGAGCATCTTCATCTGGGGAGAGGGAGGAACGGGCAAGGAGGCGCTCGCCCGCGCCATTCACCAGGCGAGCCCGCGCAGGGAGGGGCCGTTCGTCTTCGTCGAGGCCGACAGCTTCGACCCCGACAAGCTTCCCGCGGCCTTCTTCGGCCAGGCGAAGGACTGGCGCGGGTCCCGCGAGGAAACCCCCGGGCTCCTCGACCAGGCCGACGGGGGAACGCTCTTCCTCAACAACATCGACACGATGTCGCTCCCGGTGCAGGTGAAGCTCAAACGCCTCATCCAGACGGGGGAGTACTACCGCGAGAGCTCGACGAGCATACGGAAGGCGAACGTGCGGATGATCGTCTCGTCGAAGTACGATCTCACGCGCCCCGAGTACGCGAGCAGGTTCTCGCGCGATCTCCTCTATCACCTCATGATCAATTCGATCCGCATTCCGCCGCTCCGCGAGCGTCCGGACGACATCCAGCTCCTCGCCTCGCTCTTCCTCAAGGACGAGAACGAACGCGCCGGGAAACAGATCTCCGATTTCTCACCGGACTGCATGGCGCTGCTCAAGAGGTACAGCTACCCCGACAACGTTCAGGAGCTCATCACGATCGTCGCGGGCGCCGTCGCCAAGGAAGAGACGGACACGATCACGGTCGATTCGCTGCCGTCATACATCAGGGAACGGGTCGAGCGGCCCGGCGAAGAGATGTTCCATCCGCGGACGCTCAACGAGGTCGTGCGGGAGCACGTGCAGCTCACGCTCGCCTATTTCGGGCAGCAGCGGGAGGCGACCGCGGAGGTGCTCGGCATCACGCCGGCGGAGCTCGATCGAATCATCGCCGAGGACACGTCGGAGGAGTGAGCGGAGCTCTCACCCCCGACAGCCGTCACTTCTTTTCCGCCTTCAGCCACTCGTCGAACCAGTTGAGCACCGACTGATACCAGAACTTCTGGTTCTGCGGCTTCAGTATCCAGTGCCCCTCGTCGGTGAACCGGATCATCCTGGAGGGGATCCCGAGCCGCTGGAGCGCCGTGAACATCGTCTCCCCCCCCGTGATCGGCACGCGGTAGTCGAGATCGCCGTGCGTGAAGAGGTGCGGCGTCCCGAAGTGCTTCGCGTAGCGTATCGGCGAGAGCCGGTCGTAGACGTCCGGCGCCTCCCACGGCATTCCGGTGAGATCCCATTCGGGGAACCATAGCTCCTCCGTCGAGCCGTACGAGCTCCACTCCTCGGCGTCACCCGCGTGCGAGACGAGCGCCGCGAACATGTGATCGTCGTTGTGCCCCTGGAGCCAGTTGCAGAAGAAGCCGCCGTAGGAGTCCCCCCACGCGCCGACGCGCTTCGGATCGATCCACGGGTTCTTCTCGAGCACCGTGCGCACGCCCGCCTTGAGATCCTCCACGACCTTCCCGCCCCAGTCGCCGCGGATGTCGTCGCAGAACTTCTGCCCGTACCCGAAGGAGCCGCGCGGATTGCAGAAGAACACTGCGTATCCGGCCCCCGGGAAGATCGCGAACTCCGTGCGGTAGCCGTTCACCCACATTTGCTGCGGACCGCCGTGCACCCGCACCATCATCGGATACTTCTTCGCGGGATCGAAGTTCGCGGGCCTTATGAGCCAGCCCTCGACGTCGGCGCCGTCGGGACCCTTCCACCAGTATTCCTCGGCGCTCTGCGGCACAAAGTAGGCGTCGTAGACATCCTTGTTGGCGAAGGTGAGCTGCTTGACGTTCTTCCCGTTCTTGTCGCAGCGGAAGATCTCGAACGTGTGCGCCATCGGCCGGTGGCGGTAAACGAAGAACGCGTCCTTCGGACCCGCCGCGACATCGCTGTGGTAGCCGTGCCCTGCAGCCTCGGCGCTGATGACCGGCGTCACGGCGCCCCCCGCGGCCGGCACGACGAAGAGGTTCACGTCGCCGCGGTCCTCTGCTTCGAAGTAGAGGCTCTTGCCGTCCGCGGCCCAGAAGAAATCGCCGACCTCCCGGTCGAACCCCGCCGTGAGACTCCGCGGCGCGCCGTTCGGGAGCGCAATGACCGTGAGCTCCTCGCGGTCCGACTCGTAGCCCGGGCGCCGCGTCGCGCGGTAGGCGAGGTACTTCCCGTCGGGCGAGACGCGCGGGTGCGTGTCCGAGGCCGGATTCGTCGTGACCCGCTTCACCTCGCCCCCCGCGAGCGGCACGCACCAGATATCCTCGTTGTAGGAGACGGCCTGGTCGACATCCTGCTTGCCCGAGAAATAGAGCATGGCGCCGTCCGGGCTTATCTCGAAATCGCGCCCCGCCGAGGCGAGCCAGAACGTGAGCGCATCGAACTTGAGGGAGCTCGTGAGGTCGCGCGGGGCACCACCGTCGGCAGGCGTGTAGAAGAGGTGCTGCACCTTGCCGTCCTCGTACTCGTTCCAGTGCCGGTACATGAGATGGTCGTGCACGAGCGCCCCGAGCTTGCTCTCGTCCTTTTCCTTGTCCTTGTTCTTTATGCAATCGAGGTCCTTGCAGTCGAGATAGGTCCGCGCCGCGAAGACGAAGCCTTTCCCGTCGGGGGTCCAGATCATGTTGTCGACGCCGCCCGGAAAATCGGTCACCTTGCGCGCCTCGCCCCCGCCCACGGGGAGAATGAAGATCTGGGGATCGCCGTCCCGGCCGGAGATGAACGCGAGAGACGCGCCGTCGGGAGACCAGACGGGCGTGTCGTCCCGTTTGTCGCTCGTCGTCATGCGCCGCGGCTCGCCGCCGTTCGAGGAGACGAGCCAAACGTCGGCGTTGCGGCTGTTCCCGTCGAGATCGGTCGTCGTGAGCGCGTACGCGATCCACGCGCCGTCGGGGGAAAGCTGCGGCTCGCCGACGGCCTTCAGGCGCCAGATGTCGCCCGGGGTCAGGGGTTTCTTGTCGACCGCCAGGGCCG
>JBEKAW010000088.1:0-17460 GCA_050015715.1 Candidatus Krumholzibacteriaceae bacterium | reverse complement strand
AGCGCAGCGGAATGAGCGTCGATGCGTCGACGTCGAAGGTGTCGACCGCGCCGCCTTGGCCGCTCGACTGGTTCGTCACGATCTGCCAGGTCGGCGCGCCGCTGACGGCGCCCTTCGCGATGGTCCGGGTGACGTCGAGGCTTATCGGCTTGGAGCCCATCATGCCGGTGCCCTTGTACACGAGAGACAGCGGCTTGAGAAGGCTCCCGTTCGCCGCGGGAAGCGGCGCCTTCTCGGCCTCCGCGGCGCTCTTCGGCGGCGGCGCTAGCGAGACCGTCTTCACGTCGACCGTGATCGCCTCGAGGCGCTTCTCGAGCTTCTCGGGCACGTCCTGCTGGTAGCGCCCGCCGAGATGCTTCGAGAGGAACTTCTCGATCGCGACCGACAGCGCCATCCGGTTGTCGGCGCCCGCGAAGCCATGCCCCTCATCGGGCGCCACGATGTACTCGACGTCGCGGCCGAGGTCGCGGAGCGCGACGACGATCTGATCCGATTCCGCCTTCTTCACGCGGGGGTCGTTCGCGCCCTGCACGACGAGGAGCGGCGCCGTGATGTTCTTCGCCGAGAAAAGAGGCGATTGGCGTTTGAGCCGCTCCGCGTCCTCCGGCTTCGACGGATCGCCGACGCGCTCGTTGAACGTGGCCTTCAGCACCGCCCAGTACGGCGGGATCGAGTTGAGAAGCGTGATGATGTTCGACGGTCCCACGTAGGAAATGCCCGCCGCATAGACGTCCGGGGTGAACGCGAGCCCGGCGAGCGTCGCGTACCCGCCGTAGGAGCCGCCGAAGATCGCGACCTGCTTCGGATCGGCGATGCCCTTCTTGACGAGGTACCGGACCCCGTCCGTGATGTCGTTCTGCATCGCGTCTCCCCACTGCTTGTTCCCGGCGTTGAGGAACTTCTTGCCGTAGCCGGTGGAGCCGCGGAAGTTCATCTGGAGCATCGCGTAGCCGCGGTTCGCGAAGAACTGGGCGTACGGATCGTACCCCCACTCGTCGCGCGCCCAGGGGCCGCCGTGCGGCATGACGAGGAGCGGGAGATTCTTGTCCTTGACCCCGCGCGGCACCGTGAGGTAGCCGTGGATCTCGAGGCCGTCGCGCGAGGTGTAGACGATCGGCTTCATCGAGGCGAGGTACTTGAGGGGAAGATCCGGGTACGGCCGGTACAGGAGCGTGGCCTTCCCCGTCCCGCGGTCGTACAGATAGGTCGCCCCCGGATCCACGTCGCTCGTGACGCTGACGGTCCAGAGATGCTCGTCGCTCGTCGCGGACCCGAGGTAGATATCGCCGTCGGGGAGCTGCTTCTGGAGCCGCTTGTAATCCGCGTCCCACGCCGGGTCCTTGAAATAGATGCGGAGCCTGTCCCCGACGTAGTACGTCGCGACGAGCTCGTCCGTCTTCTCGGAGAACTCGGCGCCGCCGAAATCAACCTGGTTCATCGGGTCGGATTCGACGAGCTCTTCCTTGCCCGTCGCCGGATCGAAGAGGATGAGGCGCGCGAGGTTCACGCCGGCGCCCTTGTCCGTCGACATGTAGACCCGCTTCCCGTCCTTGCTGTAGCGGATGGGATCCACCGTCTCATCCTTGCTGCAGGAGTAGACGACGGTCATCGAGTCGGGATCGACGCGGAGAATGTCGGTCCCGCCGTCGTCCGTCTGCTTCGCCGCGAGCCTGAGGTTGCCCTCGAGATCGAAAATCCAGGCCGCGATCTCCTTGTCGTTCCGCTTCACGAGCTTGCGCTCTCCCGTCGTGAGATCGATGCGGTAGGCGTCGTGGTAGCGCTCGTCACGGTCGTTGAGCCCCACGAAGATGTAGTTGGGCGTCCTCTTCGGCAGGGCGTATATCTCGGCGGCGACCTTCTCGTAGGGCGTCAGATCGCGCGCGGCCGGCACGTCCCGGCCGGGCTCGAGCTTCGCGCGCGGATCGACCGCGTAGACGTGCCAGTTCTCGTCCCCTCCCTTGTCCTGGATGTAGAGAATGTACTTGCCGTCCATGCTCCAGAAATAGCTGCGCACGGGGCGCGTCGTATCTGCCGTCATGGGGCGGGCCGCCTCGAAGGGCTCGTCCACGCCCTTGACCCATATGTTCAGGATGTTCTTGTACTGCTTGAGGAACGAGATGTGCGTTCCATCGGGAGAAATCTGCCCTCTCGCTATCTGGGGATCCCCGAAAAGCACGCTGCGATCGATCATCGGCGGAAGCTTCGCCAGGTAATCCTTGTCGATGGCGGCGCCCGCCGCGCCGGTCATCACAACGAGCGCGACCAGCGCGAAAAAGATTCTCCTCATCGAAGGCCCTCCTTGAGAAAATAAGTGGAGGGATTCTACGTCCGGACCCGGGAAAAAGCAATCGCTAATGAGCTCCCCCGCCGTCGATATTCGTTGAAAAGGCCGGGCGGCCTCTTGTATGGTAACGCCATGAAACGGAATAAGCTGTATCTGTCGATCCTCGTGGTCGGCGTGGCGGTTCTCGCGGCCGCCGCGGCGCTCATCGCGCTCAAGCACGCTCGCGCGCCGTACCCCGCCGAGGGGCTCGTCTTCAAGGGCAAGAGCCCGTCGGGAGAGGTGTGCGTCCTCGATGACGGCGGCGTTCGCCGTCTCCTCGCCGGCGGCGCGATTCGCGCGGCGGTCGACTCCTCGCTCGGCCCGGAATCCGCGCTGCCCTGTGTCAACGTCCTCGACGTCGCCCGGGACTTCCACCGGGGGCCCGGCCGGCTTCTCCTCATCGGGCTCGGCGCGGGCTCTGTCGCGAAGCACTACCAAAGAGCGGGATGGAGCGTGGACGTCGTCGAGCCCGATCCGCTCATGGTCAGCGTGGCGGGGCGGTTCTTCGGGTTCGATTCAACCGGAATCCGGGTCTTCCGGACGGACGGAAGAATGTTTATCGCCGCAGCGGCCGATACGTACGACGTCATCGTCGTCGACGCGTTCGGATCGGGCTCGGTCCCTCTCCATCTTCTGACGAAGGAGGCCTTCGACCTGCTCGCGACGCGGCTCGCCCCCGGCGGCACGCTCGCCGTCGACGTCCGCGCGGTCGGCTGGCATGATCCGATCGTCCACTGCGTCGCGGCGACGCTGGCCGCCGCGCTTTCGAACGTGCTCGCGCTGCCGATCGCCGAGCCGCCGGATCAGCTCGGAAACGTGATACTCTTCGCCTCGAGACGCGCGCTCGTGATCCCGGGAGACATTCCGGTCCCCACCGACCGGTTCACGCCGGGGTATGACCGGTTCCACGCCTGGGAGAACCGCTTCTCGCCGGACATACAGGGGGCGCGGGTCGCCACCGACCGCGGGAATCCCCTGGGCGGAATGATCAAGGCTGTCAATGTCAGGGAGCGAAGACTGGTTCGCGAGCTGTTCACGAGGCGGGGTGCCGGCGCTTAGGCAAGTGCACGCGGGGCGCGCGCCGCGGGGGCGCCCCCGCGTGAAGCCGAGGGGCGTTAGTGTGCGGAGTCCCCGGGCATCGGCCGTATCACCCCCGATTCCTCGATCTTCACCGGATAGCCCTCGATCTCGGCCGGGATCAGCTTCCGGTTCTCGGCGGTCTCCTTCACGACGAGCACGAGAATGCAGGGACGTCCGTCCTCGAGCGCTCCAATCGCGACGCCGACGACGCCGGATATCGCCATGAGCGCGTGCGAATGAGCATCCATCGTCTTCTTGACATCTTCGCCTGGCACGATTGGAACGCCCCTTTCGTTCGAGGGAGGTTTTTTGCAGCCCGGACACGGCGCCGCAAGCACCGCGAGCGCGAGAGCGATCGCCAGTCCGCGGCTGATACCGCGCGCTTTCGACAAGTGCATCATACCGCCACCCCGGGAAGAAACGCCCGCTCCCGTTCGAGCCGGGAGCGGGCGCCAATCAATCAGCTAAACAATCGAAACCGCGAGGTTCCGTTCACGCTAGTTGCCGACCATCGTCGCGCCGAAGAAGGAAAGCACCGGTCCGATCGGATTTGCGACGGCGATCGAGGTGCTGCCCGCGAACAGGAGCCCGACTGCCTTCGGATTCGTCGTCACGTCCTGAACCATGAGCGACCCGGAGTCGCCGCCGGACAGGAACCTGCTGCGGGTGTTGGTGACCAGAATCTGACCCGTGAACGTCTTGGTGAACGCCGTGCCGCCGGCGCACTCGTTCTCGTACTGGACGCTGATGGTGGCGTTCAGACCGCTGACTTTGCTCCGGGTGAGACCGGTCGTCCGCCCGCTCTTCTTGACGGCCTGATTCACGGCAGCGGCGACCGTCGAGGAGGAAATCGTCCCGACCTCGAGGATCGCCCCGGTCGTATTGACCATGCCGCTGATGATCGTCGCGCTCGAGCAGTCGACGTTGCTGTTCGGGAGGCTTTTCGTCACGACGAGCGTCGCGACGTTCTGGGCATTGGCGGCGTTGCAGGATATGTCGACCATGCCGGGCTGAATGATGGGATCCCCGGTCGTGGCCACGCGGCCGTTACCCCCGCTCACGATGTCGGCCTCGAACACGTGATAGTTGCTCAGAACGCGCAGCTGGCTGCCGACCTTGATGAGCGAGCCGAGCGTTCCGCTGCAGCAGTAGCCGTTCGCGAGATCGTAGCGCCAGCCGCCCGACGTCCCGAGCTGGATCGGGGGAGTCTGCTTCGCCGTGTGGCTGACGGCGGTGGTGGCCATGGCGACGATGCGATCCGTCACGATGACCTTCGTGTTGACGCCCTCGATCTGTGCGGGCACGCTGCGTGCCGCCTTGTCGTTCAGAACGAGGACCATAACTGCCGGCTTGCCGTCGTCACCGGCCGTGACGGCCGTGCCGATGACGTTCGGATCGGCCATGAGATTCGGCGTGTGCCTGTTCTGGACCCCCATCGCAGCCTGAACCAGGGGTTGCGATGCATCCAGCGTGATCTCCTGGTCGGTCTTCGGCGTCGTCGGGCTCTCGTCTTTCTTGGAGCAACCGACGATGCCCGCGAAGGCCACGGCCATGACAAGGAGGAGAACCAGAAGAAGCTTCGAGGAGTGCTTCATACGGACCTCCTGTGGTGGTGGGGAGAGGTGGATTTAGTACCAGCATTCTACCACAGCCGCCAAAATCCAAATCAAGCGAAATTTTTGTGAATAATAGAGATGCGCCGCGCACGGCGTAAAGAATATTTGACGCCGAGCGAGGAAACCCCTGGTCGCGCGGCAATTATTCCGCCATATGACGCCTTTACATTGATGCGAAATGGGGGTATATTATCAATGTCTTCAATGGCTTCTCCTGTGGGGGCGAATGGATTCGACGGGGATGATAGAGGCCAGGGAAGCGTGCCGAGGCGCCATCAACCTCGTAAATCAGGTGGCAAAACACAACTGCCGACAACCAGTTGGCACTGGCTGCCTAATTAATTAGGCGACCCGTCCGCTCCAGTCGCGCCTGCGGGGCTGGAAACCGGGCGTCGATCACCGCGGGCTAGCGCGCCGACCTGCTCTGGGTTTGCGCGCGAAATAAACAAGAGCTAGTCCTGCGGATCCCCTGCCTGTCGAGGCTCCGCGGGGCGAACCAAACTCGACAGGATACGCACGTAGACGCCCTCGCTGAAGCATCTTCGGACGCGGGTTCGATTCCCGCCGCCTCCACTTGTTCTATTCATCGATCAGCGGCGGAGCTCGCGGCACAGGCGGCGGCGAAAAGGACGACATCCCTTGGATACGCAGCGAAATGCAAAACCGCCGAGAAGCACAGGCGCACTCTTCGCCGGCTTTCTTCTCTTCATCGCCGCGGCCACCGCGCTCGCGCCCGGGATTGCCCGGAGCGCGGTCGCGTACGATTTCGAGGGCCCCGTGTACTATCGACCCGGGGAGATCGTCAAGGATCACTCCCTCATCTGCGTCGACGGCACGTTCCATCTCTACTTCATCGTTGTCGGGATCGATGGTGAGAAGAGCTTCGGTCATGCGACGTCCCCCGACCTCAGGCATTGGACTAGGCAGCCGGATGTGCTTTTCGCGGGACCGGAAGCCTGGGATGCCGCGGCGATCTGGGCGCCGACAGTGGTCCGCTATCCATTCGATCCCAGGTTTTTCGTCATGTACTACACGGGGGTCAACACATACTATGCGCAGCGTATGGGCTTCGCGCTGACCAGCGATCTCAACACATTCTGCAAGGTTCCGAGCGAATCCTACCCCCCGTTCCACGGCGACACGTCCTGGATGTACTGGTACGAGGACCAGTGGTCGAACTACCGCGACCCCGGGTTCTTCAAGGAGAACAACACCTGTTACATGGTCCATACCGCGCACACGTGGGCCTGGAAGGGGGCGATCGCGCTCGCCACTTCGACCGACTACTTCACGTGGCACGACGCGGGTCCTATCTACGTGGCTGACAACTGGCACGCGATTGAGAGCGTCTTCCTCATGAAACGGAACGGCCGCTACCATCTCTTCTTCACCGAAGAGACGATCGAGGGCATCTCGCACATGTCGTCCGATTCGCTGCGCTCGGGGTGGAACATCGCGACGCGGACGGTCATCGACCTCGGGGCTGCGTCCGAGGTGCTCGATCTCGGCGACGACCACTATATCTTCTCGCGGCACACGAAGTACGTTACTGCCGCCGAGCCCATAAGCTCGATACGCTTCGATACGCTCGGGTGGTATGGGGACCAGCCGCACGTGCAAATGACCAATCTCCTCGACGGATGGACGATCCTCTGGGGCACCGCGTTCGATCGTCAGCCCGTGTTCGGCGACAACCCGCGCTTTCGCGGGGATTTCGCGACGACCATCGGCTTCGAGGGAAACTGGTGGATCGGTACGTATGAGCGCTTCAACGGACCGATATCGGGCGCCCATCCGGGGGACATCCAGGGGGAGTCGGCCCGCGGCGCGATCCGCTCGGAGAATTTCACCGTCACGGGCTCCTCGATGAGGCTCCTCGTCGGAGGCGGCAACTATCCCGACTCGTGCTACGTCGCCCTCTGCGACGCGGCGACCGGCGCCATCCTGTGCCGAGAAACGGGGAAGAACACCGACCGCATGGACGAGCGGTTCTGGGACCTCACTCCCTACAGGGGAAGATCGGCCTATCTCACGATCGTCGACAACTGCGTGTCCCCGTTCGGCCACATCAACGTTGACGGGATCGAGGAGCGTATGACGGGCGTCCTCCCGCATGGCGGAGACGGCGGGAACACGGGAAAATCACACACCGGCGGCTCGATCAAGAGCACCGGCGAGCGAAACGCCACCCCGGGAGACGACCCCGAGGGAGCGCCGGGTGCGCCGGAGCACGTATCTCCCTCCCTCTCCTCGAGCCCGAACCCGTTCAACCCGGAGACCGAGATCTCCGCGAGGGGCGAGCCGGGGGAGATCGTAACCGTTTCGATCTACGACGTCGCCGGGCATTCTCTCTGCGACCTCGAGGCGCGCACCGACGCCGGCGGCGAGGCGAGGATCCGCTGGAGCGGCGCGGACCGCCGCGGAGCGACGCTCCCGTCCGGCGTGTACCTCGCGGTCCTCAAGAGCGGCGGACGCATCCTCGCGAGATCCAAGCTCGTGCTCGCGCGGTAATGGAAGACGAGTCGTTGAAGCTGTCTTACCGTCACATATTCATCCTTGCATTCGTCCTGCCGGTCGCGCAGAGAGCCATATTGGGATTCTGGCCGTGCGATGATGCTTTCATAACGTATCGCTATGCGCATAACCTCGCGCTTCACCGGCAGCTGACCTTCAATATCGGGCATCCCGTTTTTGGATGCACGACGCTGTTGTACGCTTTGATTTTATCCTTGGGCAAGCTCCTGGGCGCCTCGATCCCGGCAGCCAGCTGGATCATCACTCTGATCGGCGAAATTGCCGTGCTGCTCATGCTCGTCCGGATCGCAACCGGCCTGTCATTCAGACCGTTTATGGCGCTCGCAATCGTGGCGACATACATCCTTCATCCGGTCATCGCTCTGAATGGAGTCGGCGGAATGGAAACATCCCTGTTTCTCTCCGCGCTTCTTGGATTCGTGCTCTTCTGTCATTACGGATTCCCCGGCTATGCCCTGATTCTGTGCGCATTATGTGTCTGGATCCGTTGGGACGGCCTCATCCTTTTCCCCGTCTGGATATGGTGGTGGTGGACAGCCACACCAAGACGGTTCCCAGTCGTTGGAAGTATCGTATCGCTGTCGATTCTCATCGGATATTTACTGATTGTGCTGAACATATTCGGCGCGTATATCCCTCAATCTGTAATAGCCAAATCATCTATTGAACGCTCCAGCTTGATGGGAAGCGCGATCGTATTTCTCTCCTACCCGGCGTCTGCCGGCGGATTGATCAAGGCCTGGTACTGGTTTCTGTCCCCGTCGGTGATACTCATCCCGGGCATTATTGCGAGCTTTATCAAGTGGCGAACCCTGCACAGGACGATCCGATTGCTGCTGGTCGTCGGGTGCCTGTACGCTCTTCCGTTCATCGCCGCCGGACGGATGTATGCAATGTTGTTCCCGTGGTATTATGTCCCTTTCCTGGTGATGACCCTGATCCCTGCCATATACGGCCTTGAAATATTATTGAATGCCGTCCGTCGGCGCATGCAGTCCGGAAGATCGAAAAGGATCATCGTATTCTCGGGATCATGCATCTTCCTTTTGATCGCGGCGACAGCGGCGTCTTTCATCGGCGGCGCGGAGATCCTGCCTTCGTCTCTCGTGTCAAGTGCCGAAAGGGCGACGCTGTTGCTCGACGCCTTGAAATTCAATCTCGGTATCCTGACGGCAGTGGCGATCCTGATATTTCTGCAGCTGATCTCCATGAGATCGGCGAGAACCTCGCAGCCGTTGCGTGCCGTAATTGTAACCTCTACGTTGATCCTGGCAATCGCATCTCTGTGTCTTAACTATCTTCACATCTCCGATAAATATGCGCGGCGCGAATCGGCATATCTGAAGGTGGGCTCATGGGCGACGAAGAATCTCGGCAGCGCGGAATGGATCGGCGCAATTGAGATAGGGGCCATA
This sequence comes from Candidatus Krumholzibacteriaceae bacterium, assembly GCA_050015715.1. GTDB lineage: Bacteria > Krumholzibacteriota > Krumholzibacteriia > Krumholzibacteriales > Krumholzibacteriaceae > SSS58A. The sequence goes on along the minus strand of JBEKAW010000088.1, from coordinate 8,491 downwards.
GGCTGGGCGGCGATCGATAATAACATCTTTGATGAAAGAGGCCTGGTCACACCGGAAGCTATCGGCACCCAGCGAAGCGAATGGACCAGGAAACACAGACCCGCCCTGATCGTTAACCTCAGCAGCTCGGAGCAGGGCATGGAGGATGAAAATGCTCTGCCCGGCTATACACACTATATATCGGGTCATAATTGCATTCTTATTCGCAACGATATTCTCGCGTCCTGGATGGCCGACCCACCGTTACTCGAGTAGTTGCGGCAGTTGAATGACCCTGGGCGCGATTTCCTCGTGGACAGACACGGCTCCTGTGTCTATGATTACCGCGTCAATCGGGACCGGAAAAACAGAAGAAGCTTTCCGCCGATCTTGCCAAGGAACTGAAGAAGATGGGATTGAAAGATGCCGCTATGGATAAGTGGGGCTACGTCATGGCGACGCTTCCCGCGAATACCGCAAAGAAAGTGCCGCCGATCGCTTTCATCGCACATGTTGATACTTCTCCCGCGGTAGCGGGAAAGGGCGTCAAACCAATCGTTCATAGAAACTACAGAGGCGGCGATATCAGACTGCTCAAAGGCGGACGCGTGATAAAGGTGAGTGAGAATCCCGATCTCAAGAAGATGAAGGGATTCGACATCATCACATCGGATGGCGCGACACTGCTCGGTGCGGACAACAAGGCCGGTGTCGCTGAAATCATGGATGCCGCAAACTATCTGATCACCCATCCCGAAGTCAAACACGGCCCGATAAAGGTCTGTTTCACTCCCGATGAAGAAGTCGGAAGAGGGACAGAGAAGATCGATTTGAAGAGACTGGGGGCAAAGTATGCCTACACAGTCGATGGCTCCAGCAGAGGAGAAGTCGAGTCGGAGACTTTCAGCGCCGATATGGTAGTGCTCAAGTTCATCGGCAAGAACATTCATCCCGGCTATGCAAAGAACAAGATGATCAATTCGGCCAAGATAGCCGCCGCATTCTTGGAAAGCTTGCCGAAGAAGAGGCTGTCGCCCGAAACCACGGAAAAGCGACAAGGCTACGTTCACTGCACGACGATAAACGGTCTCGAGGAAGCAACCACTCTGAAGATAATCATCAGGGATTTCGAGACGGCGAAGCTGAAGGAGTATGAAGGACTCCTCAAGGAGCTTGCGGAGAAGGCCGTGGCGAGATTCCCCGGCTCGAAGTATGAGATCAAGATCATCAACCAGTACAGAAACATGCGCGAAGTCCTCGTTAGGCATCCGAAGGTGAAGAAGTACGCGGTTCAGGCAATGAAGAATCTTGGCATCAAGCCGATAATGCAAGCCATTCGCGGCGGAACCGATGGTTCAAGGTTGTCATTCATGGGACTTCCGACTCCGAACATTTTTGCGGGCGAACACAGCTTTCACTCGCAGCTTGAATGGGTGGCGGTGCAGGACATGGAAATGGCGGTTCAAGTAATTGTCGAGATCGCGAAGATTTGGGAGAAGAAATGCTGATCGGAGGTTGGAAGCAGGAGTGAGGCTCCCGCCCCCGACCCTTGGGCGCGATGTGCCGGCAGACAGGCGCGACATCCGTATCTAGGATTGCCGCGTCAATCGGGATCTGTGCAAAGTTTCGAATTCTTTGCGTACGTGTTCACCATCCTTTTTCGCTCGATGGTTGCGAAGCCGTGCTTTCCATGTTATGCTGCGACCCGATCGGTGGGAGAATCGCCACAACGTGCGGCACTGCCCATCGGATGTGTACCCTCAAGAGCTTCAGGTGGAATCACTATGCGTCGCAGATTCTCTCCCCTCTTTCTTGCAATGTTCATTCTCGCGGCGAGCCTCGTAACCTTGCTTTCATTCGGCTGCTCCAAGCCGGGCTCCGAAAAGGCCGGAGCTGAAAAGGCAGTCGCTCCTTCCAAGCTGACGATCGGCGTGAGCCTCTTGACCCGGACACATCCATTCTATCAGGAGCTCGAGGCGGGATTGCGGGAGGCCGCCGCCGCGGACGGGTATGAACTGCTGATCACCGCAGGCGAGTTCGACGTCGCCAAGCAGAAGGACCAGCTGCAGGACTTCATCGTCAAGAAGGTCAACGCCATAATCGTGTCGCCGGCGGATTCACGATCGATCGGCACGTCGATCAAAGCGGCGAACGACGCCGGTATCCCGGTCTTCACCGCGGATATCGCCTGCCTGGCCGAAGGGGTCCAGATCGTGTCGCACATAGCCTCGGACAATGTCGCCGGCGGCAAATTGGCGGCGCAGGCGCTCACGGAAGCGCTCGGCGGTCAGGGGAAGATCGCGATCATCGATCATCCCGAGGTTGAATCCGTGATCCAGCGGGTCAAGGGATTCGAGGAAGAGCTCGCCGCGCATCCTGGAATCCAGATTGTCGCAAAATTGAGCGGGCATGGAGTGAAAGACCAGGCGTTCCGGACGGCGGAGGACTTGCTGCAGGCGCATCCGGATCTCAAGGGGATATTCGGCATCAATGACGATTCCGCGCTCGGCGCGCTCGCGGCGGTCGAAAAGGCCGGCAAGCTCGGCCAGGTGGTGATAGTCGGCTTCGATGCGGTGCCGGAGGCGCGCGAAGCGATCAAGGCGGGGAAGATCTACGCGGATGTCATCCAGAAACCGCACGAGATCGGCACGAAGACGATCGAAGCCGTCAAGACGTACATCTCGGGCGGCACGGTGCCGCCGGCGATTCTTATCCCCTGCGGCCTGTTCACCAAAGCGGACGCTCAGAAGTAAGCCACGGCACGACTGGCACCGGGCAGGTAATGAGTTCGAATAGCTCAACGCTCCTCGAGGTCTCCGGTCTACGCAAGGCATTCCCGGGAGTCCAGGCGATCAAAGACGGTTCCCTCGAACTGAGGGCCGGGGAGATCCATGCGCTGGTCGGTGAGAATGGCGCGGGCAAGAGCACCCTCATCAAGATCCTGACGGGGGTCCATGCTCCGGATGAGGGTACGGTTGCAGTCGACGGGGAGGCGCGCCGGTTTGCCTCGCCGATCGAGGCGTATCGCGCCGGTATCGCGGCGATCTACCAGGAATTCACGCTCATTCCGGCCCTTTCCATTGCCGCCAATCTGTTCCTCGGCCGGGAGAAGACCCGCCTCGGAGCCGTGCAATTCAGAAACGAGTTCGATCAGGCGAACCGGGCGCTTGCCCGGCTCGGTCTCGCGCTTCATCCGGACACGAGAGTCTCCTCGCTGTCAATCTCCGAGCAGCAGTTGGTCGAAATAGCGCGGGCGCTCCTGGTCGACGCTCGCATCCTGATCATGGATGAACCGACCGCGGCCTTGACGCCCCGCGAGGTCGTCAAGCTGTTCGGAATCCTGCGCGAGCTCTCGGCCCAGGGGATCGGAATCCTCTTTATCAGCCATCGGCTGAACGAGGTGCTCGAGATCGCCGACCGGATCACGGTGATGCGCGACGGGGTCACGGTCTCCACGCAGAGCGCGGCCGGGATGTCCCGCGGCAGGCTTATCGAGCTCATGGTCGGCCGTTCGCTGGATGACGAGTTTCCCAAAGGCGGCTCGAAACCGGGGCCCGTGCGCCTTGAAGTGAAAGCGCTTGCCGGCGGGAAGGTGCGCGAGGTCAGCTTCTCGGCCCGGGCCGGCGAGATAATCGGACTGGCGGGACTCATGGGGGCGGGTCGCACGGAAATGGCGCGCCTCGTCTTCGGCGCCGACGGCAAGAAGTCGGGCGAGGTCATTCTGGACGGAAGGCCGCTCCCGATTGCCGGTCCGCAAGATGCGATACGATCGGGCATCTGTCTTTTGACGGAGGACAGAAAGGGACAGGGGCTCGTGCTGTGCGCGTCGGCGAAGGATAATTTCGCCATTTCCAGTCTCGGTCACTGGTCACGGTTCGGCGTGCTCAATCTCGGCAAGGAGTCGGGACGGTTCGAGGAACAGCGCCGGGCGCTCGCGATCAAGCTCGCGAGCCCTCGACAGCGGGCTGACAGCCTTTCCGGAGGAAATCAGCAGAAACTGCTGGTGGCGCGCTGGCTCGAGGTCGACTCGCAGGTGATCATATTCGACGAGCCGACCCGAGGCATCGACGTCGGCGCGAAGTACGAGATGTATCTCTTGATCCGTCGCCTCGCCGCGCAAGGCAAGGTGATCATCCTGATCTCGTCGGAGCTTCCGGAGATCCTCGGCATGAGCGACCGGATACTGGTGATGCGAGCCGGACGGATCAGCGGCGAGATCACGGACGTCTCCTCGGCGACGCAGGAACAGATCATGGCGATGGCGGTATGAAGAGCATTCGACGGGACACTTTATTCACTCGATTGCTGTCGGACTACGGCATGCTGCTGGTCCTGGCGCTGCTCTGCGTCCTGTTCTCGCTGCTGACGATAACGGAGCAAACCTCGACCGGAAGCGCCGGCGCGAAGCTTCTGTTCAAGCAGATCTCCAAAGAGCCCCCGTCGGACGGGAGAATTCTGATCGTCGCCGGCGTAAGCGAGCCGGAGAAGGAGTTCGCGAGCTCATTGCACCGCCTGCTGGAGAGCGCCGGGTATCGTTTCGGAGAGCTGACCGGTGATCCGATGCAGTTGCGCGCCCAGCTCACGGAGGAGGTCAACGGCCCGCCCATAAAGTCCGTCGCCACGACGGATGTCACTCGGGCGGTGGTGGAGAATTTCCGGGATATCCCGACAATCGCAGATGCAAGGATCCTCACGCCGCCGCGTCGCAACTGGCCGACGTTTCTCCTCGCGGACAACCTGCGGAACGTGGCGAATCAAATCACGGTGATAGCGATCATAGCCGTCGGGATGACGATGGTGATCATCACGGCGGGGATAGATCTTTCGGTCGGCAGCTTGATCGCACTGTCGGCGGTGGTTGTCGCCTGGGTGGCGGGCGCGCTCGGCGGCACCGATGTTTCGACGCTCGGCATTCTGATCGCGGCGCTCGCGGCGATGGTTGTCTGCGGGTTGACCGGCGCGTTCAGCGGGCTGATGATCACCGCATTCAAGATCCCGCCGTTCATCGCGACTCTCGCGATGATGCAGGTGGCGGCCGGGGTCGCGTATATCATATCGAAGGGAAAACCCATCTACCAGCTGCCCGACCGGTTCGTCTGGCTGGGACGGGGGACGGAGCCGCTTCTCGATATGCCGATCGCCGTGATACTGATGGCGCTGTTCTACGTCGTCGCATGGATCGTGATGGAGCGTTCGGTGCTCGGAAGATATATCTATGCGGTCGGGGGAAATCCCGAAGCCGCGCGACTGGCCGGAATCAGGGTCAAACGAGTTCTGGTTTTTGCCTATACGAGCTCCGGCCTTCTGGCGGGTCTCGGGGGGATCATCATGGCTTCGCAGCTCAAGAGCGGCGCTCCGACGTATGGCCTCTCGTACGAGCTGTATGTCATCGCCGCGGTGGTGGTGGGCGGAACCAGCCTGAGCGGAGGCGAAGGGAAAATCATCGGCACCTTGATCGGCGCATTCGTCATAGGGGTCATCCAGAACGGCATGAATCTGACCAATATAGAAACCTACACCCAGAAAGTGGTGCTGGGCCTCGTGATCCTGGCCGCCGTGCTGTTCGACCGGCTCAAACAGAAAGGCCTTACACGCCGGCTTCGGTCGTGAAGGCCTGGATCAGATAGCTGGTTGTCTGGCCCGGATGTCGAAAAGGCGATCAAACTGATCGTCGATTGAAACGACAACCTTCTTTCTTCATCTTGATCTTGGCCTCCTTTATGCCTCCCCCTCCTCAATAGGACAACTTGCGCGGGCATAAGATTTTCGCTATAATACGCTAAGTCAGTTTGGCAAGGGACTTTCAAACGGAAACAATCCTTTACCAAATGCGGATCGGGAAAGCCGGTTCTATTGTCCCTCTGGACCACATTCAACCACCTCTCCCGCCAGCAGAACACCGAGGAGCCGCATGAAGATCCTGCTCGTTAGCCCGCCGGCCGGCATCTCGTATGCCTCGATCGGCATAAGCCGCCCCCCGCTCGGACTCGCCTATATCGCGGCGGTCGCGAGGAACAACCACGAGGTGCGAATCGTCGATTTCAACGTCGAGCGGAAGAACTGGAAGAAGTTTCCCTACGGCGAGTTCGACGTCGTCGGTATCTCGGTCGACACCTCGCGATACCACGCCTCTCTCAAGATCGCCGAGCGCGCCAAGCTCCAGGGCGCCACGGTAGTGATGGGCGGACCGCATGTGAGCTTCATGGACGAAGAGGCTCTCCGGAGCGGCGCCGCGGACTACGTCGTTCGCAACGAGGGGGAATACTCCTTCCTCTCGCTCGTCGATTATCTGGCTGGCAGGCATCCGTTCGGCGAGGTGCGCGGCGTTTCCCGTCTCGTGAACGGCGCCTGCGCGAGAACCGCCGACGCTCCTTTCATTCAGGATCTCGATTCCATGCCGTTTCCGGCGCGGGATCTCCTGCCGCTCGACCGATACCGGGAGAAGATGAACGGGCGGCCGACGACCACGCTGGTCACCTCGCGCGGATGCCCGTTCAACTGCCATTTCTGCTCGTCGTCGCAGTTCTTCGGCGTCCGGTGGAGAGCCCGCTCGACTGAGAACGTCCTCGAGGAGATGGAGCTCCTGTACGACAAGCACAAGTACCGGGCGCTCTCGTTCGTCGAGGACAACTTCACCTTCAGCCCCGACCGCGCGGTCGCGATCGCCGAGAAGATCATCGCGAAGGGCTGGGATCTGAAATGGGGCGCATGGTCGCGCGTCGACACGATCGTGAAGCATCCGGAGATGGTGTGGACGATGGCGAAGGCGGGTTTCGCGTGGACATTCGTCGGATTCGAGAGCGGCAGCCAGAAGGTGCTGGACGAATACGGCAAGAAGGCGGTCGTTCAGGACGCCCTGCGCGCGATGAAAATACTCAAGCGCAACGGCGTCGGCGTGACGGGCAGCTTTATCCTCGGGGCTCCCGCCGAAACGAAGGGCATGATGAAGGAGACCGTGCGCTTCGCGAAGAGGCTCAATCCCCACCGCGTTCAATTCACGATTCTGACGCCTTTCCCGGGCACGAAGCTCTACGAAGCGGTGCGAAGCCGGCTGCTCACGAAGGACTGGCGGCACTACACGGGAACGAGCCCGACCATACGGCTCGACCACCTGTCGTCGCGCCAGATGAAGCGACAGCTCGTCGGCGCCTACTTCTCGTTCTACGCGCGCGTGAAGCAGGCGCTCGCGAACATGCCGTATTTCGCGAAGGTGCTCCCGAGCTCGTTCAACCTGCTGGCGTACCAGCTCGCCGCCGTATGCAAGGTCGTATTCGTAACAACCACGTTCGGTATTTTCAAGAAAGTCATGCGAGGTTAGAAACACAGTGAATCAAGTCAAAGACAGTTTCTTCGGACTCGGCATCGCACCGGGCCTCATTGCGGTGCTCGATGCGCTCAAGTTCACCGTCCCGACACCCATCCAGGAAAAGGCGATACCGATCGCGATCGAGGGCACGGACGTCGTCGGGGTCGCGCAGACCGGAACGGGCAAGACGCTCGCGTTCGGCATTCCCATGGTGCAGCGCCTCGCCCAGGGCAAGGGCAGGGGGCTCGTGCTCGTGCCCACGCGCGAGCTCGCCAATCAGATCAACGAGGATCTCGCGAGGTTCGTCCGCGCGTTCAAGCTCCGGACCACAGTCGTGATCGGCGGCGAATCGATGGGCCGCCAGATCACCCAGCTGAAGGAGCATCCGCACATCATCATCGCGACCCCCGGACGCCTCAACGACCTCATTGAGCAGCGCAAGGTCCATCTCGCCGACATCAGCATCCTCGTGCTCGATGAGGCCGATCGCATGCTCGACATGGGCTTCCTCCCCCAGATCGAGCGCATCATCAAGCTCATCCCGAAGAAGCGGCAGACCATGCTCTTTTCGGCCACCATGCATCCGAGCGTTCTGAGGATCGCCTCCAGCCACATGCATCTGCCGGTCCGGACCGAGATCGCGCCGTCCGGCACGGCGCCCGATCTCGTGACGCAGGAGATGTTCTTCGTCCAGAAGGGGCTCAAGGGCTTTCTGCTGGGGCAGCTGCTCACGGAGTACACGGGTTCCGTGCTGCTCTTCGTGCGGACGAAGCGCTCCGCCGCACGGGTGGCGAGGACTCTCCGCGCCATGGGACACGCCGCGGCCGAGCTTCACGCAGACCGGACGCAGGGGCAGCGCACGGAGGCCATGCGAGGATTCAAGACAGGGAAGTTCCGCGTGCTCGTGGCCACCGACATCGCCGCGCGCGGGATCGACGTCACGGATATCGAGCTCGTGATCAACTACGACCTGCCCGACGACATCGGAAACTACGTGCACCGCATCGGCCGCACGGGCCGCGCGGGCAAGCAAGGACACGCGATCACGTTCGCCACGCCGGAGCAGCGCGGCGAGGTGGAGGAAATCGAGCGATTCATGCGCGCCGCGATCCCGGTGTCGCGTCACTCGAGCGTCCCCACCGAAGCTCCCACACAGGCGCCGAAGGCGGCAGCGCCGAAACCGGAGTTCGGCAGAACTCCGCATCC
>JBEKAW010000087.1:0-9437 GCA_050015715.1 Candidatus Krumholzibacteriaceae bacterium | reverse complement strand
GTCGCGACGCCCGATATTTTCGTGAGAATGCCGAGCGCGACGATGTTCGTCACGACGGCCTTCCCCACTTTCTTGATGGCTATCTCGGTAATGGGGGCCTGGTAGAGCTTGTAATCTCCCTTGGGCAGGTCCTTCACGAGGCCGGAGTCGACGATGAGAACGCCGCCGCGCTTGAGATCCTTGCTGTACTTCGTGCACGACACCTGCGTGAGCGCCAGCAGCAGGTCGAGATTCAGCACCTTCGGATAATCGATGTCGCCGTCCGCGATGACGACCTCGGCCTTGCTCGCCCCGCCGCGGGCTTCGGGACCGTAGCTCTGGGTCTGAACCGCGTTGCGGCCGTCGTAGATCACGACCGCCTCCGCTATGATCTTGCCCGCGAGTATAAGCCCCTGGCCGCCGGAACCGCTCAGACGCATTTCAAATCTATCCATGATCGCTCCCGCGTTGCCGCTTGGTCCCTATTCCTTCGCCTGTTTCTCCGCTTTCAGTCGCTCGATGAGCTTGTCGTACTCGGCCGTGAACTCGGGCTTCTCGACGTCCCAGAGAATGCCCGAGGCGACCTTGCCCTTGCGCTCGTCCTCGGCCATCTTGTCGAGCCTGTCTTTCTGAACCACGTTGTCCTTGAGCCAGTTCATGAGATCGACGGGGTTCGCGAGCTTGTTGCGCCGGCCGTACGCGGTCGGACACGGCGACAGGATTTCGACGACCGAGAATCCCTTTTTCGAAAGCGCCGCCGTGATGAGCTTGTCGAGCTGCTGCACGTGGTAGACGTCCCCGAGCGCGACGAACGAGGCGCCGGCCGCCTGCGCGAGCCCCGAGATGTTGAACGCGGGCTCGAGGTTGCCGAACGGAGCCGTCGAGGCGTTCTTTCCGCGCGGCGTCGTCGGCGAGACCTGACCGCCGGTCATTCCGTAGATGTAGTTGTTGTAGAGGAGCACGGTGAGGTCGATGTTACGGCGCGCCCCGTGAATGTAATGGTTCCCGCCGATGGCGGTCGCGTCGCCGTCGCCGGTGACCACGATCACGTGAAGCTTGGGATTGGCGAGCTTCACGCCCGTCGCGAACGCGATCGCGCGGCCGTGCGTCGTGTGGAGCGTGTTGATGTCGACGTAGCCCGGGGTGCGGCTCGAGCAGCCGATCCCCGAAACCATGACCGTGTCGTCTTTCGCGATGCCGAGCTTCTTGAGCGAACGGATGAGGGCCTTGAGCACGATGCCGTCGCCGCAGCCCGAGCACCAGATGTGGGGAAAGTTCTTCTCGCGTATGTAATCGAGGTAGTCGAACATCGTCAGACCACCTCCCTGATCTTGTCGATGATCTGTTTCGGCGTGATCGGGTCTCCGTCGACGCGGTTCACCTTGTGGATCTCCGCGCGGCACTTCGCGGCGAGCTCGACCTCGCGCGCCATCTGCCCGAGGTTCATCTCGGCGCAGATGAAGGCCTTGACCTTCCCCGCAACGTCGAGTATCGCCTCCGCGGGGAACGGCCAGATCGTCGTCGGCTCGAAAAGCCCGACCTTCAACCCCGCCTCGCGGCACTCCTTGACGGCGCGCATCGCGGAGCGGGCCACGCCGCCGTATGCGAACACGCACACCGTGGCGTCCTCGAGCTGGAACGTCTTCCAGCGCATGATCTCCGCGCGGTGCCGCTCGATCTTCTCGGTGAGGTGGAGAATATTCTCCCCGATCTTCCTCGCGTCGTTCGTGGGGAAGCCCGTCTCGTCGTGGCAGAGACCGGTCACGTTGTACCGGTACCCCGTGCCGAAATTCGCGAGAACCGGTATCCCGTCCTCATTCTTCTCGTAGGGCAGGTACTTGTCCGGCGACACGGTCGGCTGCTTGCGGTTGACGATCGTGACGCCGTCCTTGTCCGGAAGAATCATCCTCTCCGTCATGTGCCCGACGATCTCGTCGAAGAGGAGTATCACGGGCGTCATGTACGTCTCGGCGAGGTTGAAGGCGCGAATCGTCTGCTCGAACATCTCCTGCGCCGACGAAGCGGTAAGCGCGATGACGCCGTGATCGCCGTGGCTCCCCCATCGCGCCTGCTGCATGTCCATCTGCGCGGGAAGGGTCGGCGTTCCCGTGCTCGGGCCGCCCCGCTGCACGTCGACCACGACGCACGGCACCTCGGCCATCACCGCGTGCCCCAGATTTTCCTGCTTGAGGCTGAAGCCCGGACCCGACGTCGCCGTCAACGCCTTGGCTCCCGTCAGCGAAGCGCCGATGATGGCGCCCATCGCGGCGATCTCATCCTCCATCTGGATGAACTTCCCGCCGACTCTCGGGAGCTTGCGGACGAGGTACTCGGCGATCTCCGAGGACGGGGTGATCGGATAGCCCGCGAAGAAGCGGCAGCCGGCCCGGATCGCCCCCTCCGCGCAGGCGTCGTTCCCCTGCATCATGACGATCTTTCCCTTCGGACTACTTGACAAAGCCGCCGTCTCCTTTTCTCGAGCGGAAGCGCTTCGCCGCCGCTCATAGAGCCGTATTCCTCTCGCGGGAGCTTACGGGAAAAGAAACGAGGACCCTCGGCCGGGTCCTCATTCCACGGTAATCGCGAAATCGGGGCACCTGAGCTCGCACAGCAGGCATTTCGTGCAGTCTTCAGGCCGTGCGACCTTGACCTTCCCGCCCTCCATCTCGAGAACGTTCTTGGGACAGAAGGCGACGCAGATCTCGCAACCCTTGCACCACTTGAGGTTGACTTTTATGATCGCTTCTTTTTTCTCAGCAGCCTGGCTATCAGCCACCCCGACCACATCCGATCAGGTTTATTCCACGCCACAAGAGCGACGCATTCGCCGGTCGAAAAGGTCCGCTTTGAAATTGGAAAGAATATATAGCAGGCGCACGCTCGTTGCAAGCCTTTTGTCCTGCTATAGCAGACTTTTTTCAGGATAGTGAAAATGAAATATGGAGCTGGCGATCAGAATCGAACTGATGACCTGCGCATTACGAGTGCGCTGCTCTACCAGCTGAGCTACGCCAGCTCCTCGAATGACCCTTATAATAATAGAGGCCGCAAGGTGGGTCAATAGTTGTGTTTGAGCGCTTTGGCGCCGGAGGCGGCGCGGCGTCCTTCGAACCCGCGCCCCCCGGTCCTCCAGAAGGCCTTGAACGCGTGACGGTGTCGTGCTAGATTCCCGACGCCGACTCCCGGTGTGACATAAGCGCTTCGTCGAGATGCGACGCGCCTGCCGTATGAAGAATAAACGCGAACGCTACCCGGAACTTCTCTTTCTGCCGTTCCTCCTTGCCCTGACCTTTGTCCTCTACGCCGGAGCTTTTCGGGTCTTCTTCAGCCTGGATGATCTGCAATTCCTGTCGAGGGCGGCGGGGCTCGAACATGCCGGCGGATTGCGGCGGGTCATATCGACGCAATGGTTCTTTGATGCCTCGTGGAGGCTCTTTGGCGTCCGGGCGTGGGCGTACCACCTCATCGTTCTCCTTCTGCACGCCGCGAACGCCTCGATTGTCTATCTTCTCGCGCGCCGGCTCGGTCTCAAGAAGGCCGCCGCGTATTCGGCTTCCATCCTCTTCGCGGCCGCCTACGTCGCGTTCCTTCCGCTGCACTGGATCAGCGGCATCCAGGAGGTTTCCGTCACATTCTTCGCGCTCATCTCAGCGTACTTCTTTCTCGGTCGAACCGCGGCGGCGGCCGGTCTCTCGCTCGCGGCCGCGTGTCTGTCCATTCTCTGCAAGGAAACGTCTCTCTTCCTGCTCCCCGCGCTCGCGCTCGTTCTCCCCGCTTCGGCAAGGCGCAAATGGATTCTCGGTTCCGCGGGACTGCTGTTCGGCGCGACCATCCTGGTTCTTTCAGGGAGCCTCGCGCCGCGCCCCGCAGGGAACCCCTACGAAAGCGCCTTCGGAGCCAATATCCTCTGGAACCTGCTTACGTACACCGCCTGGCTGTTTCGATTCTGGGATTACTTCCCGGACAGGTCTCCACGGTACGACGCGGCACTCGCCGGCTGGGGGCTCGTCGTGCCCGCCCTTGTGTGTCTCGCCGCGTGGCGGGCGCCGAGGGCGAGAAAAGCGATCGGTGCGGCGATCGTCGTGTTCATTCTTCTCGTCGCGCCCGTTTTGCCTCTCGTTCGCCACAGCTATCTCTACTACCTTTATCTGCCCCTGATACCATTCTGGCTTCTCGCGGGCGCATACGTCGGGAACCTCTCCAGACGCCGCGTTTCAACGCTCATCCTCGCCGCGTTCGTTCTTCTGTCGTTCGTCAATGGCACGCGGCATCGCAGAGCCCGCATCATGGAGGGCGTTCCGGAAGATCCGATCCTGCGCTACGCCGCCGTGGCCAGGAACGCGGTCGATTCGTTCCGCACCGAGGGAGAGATCGCTCGAGGGGACTATCTGATCCTGAAACCGTTGAGCGCGACGACCATCGATCTCGACAGGGGACCCCGCGGGGCGAGAGCAAGCGAACGCGAGCGCTTCACCCTGGTCGAGGCGGCGCTTCTCGGCGGGAAGGCCTTGCGTCTCTTCTTTCCGGCCATGCAGAGAATATGCTTCGAAGACCGGTCGGGCCCCGTGCCGGGCTGGCAGAATATGCATCTGTATCTCACGTACGGTCCCGGCATGATGAAATCGCTCGGCTACGGCGAGACGGGCCGGATGTTCTTCACGACGAAATGCATCGAAAAGGGAATGGACGAACAGGCGAAGAGGGAGCTCGTCATCATGCTGGAGCTCCACCCGGACGATCCCGCGCTCATCGGCATGCTCGGCGAGACGGCGCGGAGACTGGGGGACGCGGAAACCCTGCAAGCGGCCGTCGAGAGACTCCGGAAGATCGCCGTCGCGGAGGGTCCGTCCGGTGCCGCGCGCGCGGAGCTCGCGAGGCTCGCCCCCACGCGATAGACCGGAACACGAAGGATCTCTCGACGCCGGCGCGGCCGTTACTCGTAGTGCAGCGCCTCGATCGGGTTGAGGGCGGCGGCCTTCTTCGCCGGATAGAACCCGAAGAATATCCCGATGATCCCCGAGAACAGGAAGGAGATCGTCATCGTCACCGGATCGATGACGATTGACGTCGATATGGCCCTCCCGATCGCACCCGCGGTCACGAGCCCGAGGAGTATGCCGAGCAGGCCGCCCATGAGGCTTATCGTGCCTGCCTCGACGAGGAACTGGGTCAGAACATCGGCCTCGCGCGCGCCGATCGCGAGACGGATCCCGATCTCCCTCGTCCGTTCGGTCACCGATACGAGCATGATGTTCATGATGCCGATGCCCCCGACGAGGAGCGAGACGCCGGCGACCGAGCTCAGAAGCAGCGTCATCATTCTCGTGACGGAGGTCGCCATGTCATTGATCTCCGTCTGGCTGCGGATCGAGAAATCGTTATCTTCCGATCCGGTAAGGCGATGCGAGCTGCGCAGGATGGCGGTCATCTCGTCCTCGGCCTGAGGGATCTGACTCTCCGACACCGCACTCACCGTGATGCTGTTGATGTATCTCCCGTCGCTCAACCGGTACAGCACCGTCGTCGCGGGCGCCAGCACGATGTCGTCCTGGTCGGATCCCATCATGTTCTGCCCCTTCCTGCTCAGCACACCGACGACGGTGAACGGCTCCCCCCGTATGCGAATGCGCGCCCCAACCGGATCCTGCCCGGGAAAGAGCGTATCGGCCACCGTCGCGCCGAGGACCGCGACCTTCGCAAGTGATTTCTCGTCGCGATCGGTAAAGAAGCTGCCGCGGTCGACGGGCCACGTCCGAATCTCGGGGTAGCTCGGGCTGACCCCCTGCACGCTCGTGAACCAGTTGTTTCGCCCCGCGATGATCTGACCGCTTGCGCGGACGACCGGGGAAACGTTCAAGAGAAGGGTGGCGTTCTTCTCGAGCTTGTCCGCGTCGGCCATCGTGAGGGTATTGAAGCTCCCCGCGCCGCGGTTCACGCCGCCGAACCCGCTCGATCCCGGCACGACGATGAGCAGATTCGTCCCGAGCGATTGAATCTTCCCCGAGATATCGGACTGGGTGCCCTTTCCGACCGAGATGAGCGCGATCACCGAGGCGACCCCGATGATGATGCCGAGCATGGTCAGAAAACTGCGCATCCGGTTTTTCATGATGCTCTTGAAAGCGACCTTGAACAGGCTCTTCCATTTCATCGTCTGTCTCCTCCTCACGAACCCACGAGATGGTCATGTATGATCCGTCCATCGCGCAGCTCTATCGCGCGCTTCGCCTGAAGCGCGATGTCGGGCTCATGCGTCACGAGGATAATCGTAATTCCCTGTGCGTTCAGTTCCTTGAAAATGCCGATGACCTCCATCGACGTCGCCGTGTCGAGGTTTCCCGTCGGCTCGTCGGCGAGAATGATGGACGGCTCGTTGATGAGCGCCCGGGCGATGGCTACCCGCTGCTGCTCTCCGCCCGAGAGCTTGTTCGGCTCGTGGTGGAGCCGGTCCGCGAGCCCCACGCGCGTCAGCGCCTCGACGGCTTTCCTCGCGGGATCCTTGATGCGCCCCGCGCGATCGTAGAGGAGCGGGAGCTCCACGTTTTCGAGCGCGGACGTGCGCGCGAGAAGATTGAATCCCTGGAACACGAATCCGATCTTCTGGTTTCTGATGTCTGCGAGCTCTCGCTTGTTGAGCCCGGCTACGTGAATGCCCTCGAGGTTATACTCGCCCTGGCTCGGCAGATCGAGACACCCGAGAATGTTGAGCATCGTCGACTTGCCGGAGCCCGAGGCGCCCGTGATCGCGACGAACTCTCCCTTCTCGATGTTCATATCGACGCCCTGAAGGGCATGAACGTCGATGTCGCCCATGCGATACGTCTTTATGAGACTCTTCAGCTCTATGAGACTCATGTGCTCATCCTTTCAGAGGCCGCTTCGGCGCATGGTTCTCTGTCCCTGCTGCGGAGGTCCGGGGAACCCGAACGGCGTCGCCGACGTCTTCGTTGTCTTCTGGGCTACGGCGATTCCCGTTATGACCTTCATTCCCTCGGTAATGACCCGGCTTTCCTTCACTTCGGTGTTCCGGCCGTCGGTGGCACCGGGCTTGAAAAACGCGACCGCGGGCTCGCCGTTCTTGTCGATATAGAACACCCGGTTCGGGGCTCCCGCGCCGCTCGAGGAGCCCTGGCCGCCCGCAAACATCATTCCGCCACCCTGCCCGCGGCCCCCCGCCGCTGCCTGCCGGGCATCTCGAGATCCTGCCCACTGCCCGTGCGCCGTCGTGGTGTCCCCCTGCGATCTCCGCGCGGCCATCGCATTCCGGAACTCCTTCATGGCCTTCTCGACGAGGGCTTGGTCCGGCTTGAACTGTATCGCCGAGTTCGGAACGAGAAGGACGTCCTTGCTCTCGTTCGTGATGAAATCGACCGTGGCCGTCATGCCGGGGAGAAGCTTTCCGGTATCGTTGGAGGCATTCACGACGACCGTGTAGTTCACGACATTCTGGACCGTCGTCGGCTGCAGCCGCACCTGCCACACCTTCCCCTTGAATTTCTCGTCGGGGTAGGCCTGCACGCTGAACGTCACGTCCTGGCCTTCCTTGATCTGCCCGATATCGCTCTCGTCGACGTTGACCTGGATCTGCATCGACTTGAGGTCCGACGCGATAATGAAGAGGGTCGGCGCCGTGAAGCTAGCCTGGATCGTCTGCCCCGCGTCGACGCTCCTTTGAATCACCGTGCCGTCGATCGGCGACTTTATCGTCGCGTAATGGAGGTTCGTGACGGCCCGGCTCAGGGCGGCATCGGCTGACCGGTAGGCCGCGAGCGCGGCATCGTAGTTCGTCTTGAAGGTCAGGAATTCCGTCGCCGACAGAAAGCCGCTGTCATAGAGCGGTTTGTTGCGCTCGTATTCGGCCTTCGCCTGCTCGAGCTGGGACTTGCTTTTCAGCATCCCGGCGCGGGCGTCGAAAACCGCCGCCGCGAGGATCGTGGTATCGAGAACGGCGAGCACCTGTCCCGCGTGCACGGCGCTGTTGAAATCGACGTAGAGCTTGTCGATCGTGCCCGAAACCTGCGCGCCGACGTTGATCGAGTTCACTGCGCTCAACGTGCCGGTGCTCGAGACGGTATTCACGATGTCTCCCTTTGTCACGTCGCCGAGCTGGAAGGTGCCGGCGTTCTTGACGCTCACGACGTGCCTGATGAGCACGCCGCCCACGGCGACGGCGACGACGATGCAGGCGATCACGATGATTGTTCTCTTTTTCATACGGAGTCTCCTCTCAAGACTGGTTCCATACAATCGTCACGAGCGCTTTCACTCGAAGAGCGGCATTGCTTCCCCGATATGCCCGGCATAGTAGAGCACGGCGACGCCCTTCAGCAAACGGCTGTATCTCGCGTTGATGAGATTGTACGTGCTTTGAAGGTTCGTCGCGCGCGCCAGCGTGAGATCCACGAGCGTCGACGCGCTGACCCGGTACCGCTCTTCCATGCTCTTGAGCGCCTGTTCGCTGTACGTGAACTGCGCCTGCGCGACCTCCACCGCCTTCGTGGCCGTCGCGTAGTCCTCGAGCGCCTGCCGGACATCGACCTCGACCTGCAGCTCGAGCTTCGCGACGCCGATCTCCGCCTGCCGGAGCTGCACCTTCGCCTGATCGACGCTGTTCTTCGTCACGAGGCGATCGAAGATCGGCACCGACAGGGCGATGCCGACCGACGCATTGAGATTGTTCGTGTAGAACTGGTCCCCGAAGTCGTAGATGCCCGTGCTCAGATAGCCCGTTCCGGCGGAGGCCGAGATGGACAGGGACGGCCAGTAGCCGGAACGGCTCACCGTCATCTGTTTCCTGGCCGCTTCAACCTGCAGCCGCTGCGCCTCGAGATCGGACCGCCCCGCGAAGGCCTTCTTCACCGCGTCCTCACCGACGAGCCCCGCGAGCCCGTTCGTCATCGCTTCCACGTCGGGCGTCACGATGGTGTAGCCCGCATCCGGCTCCACCCCCATGATCTGGACAAGTTTATATGTGTCCACCACCGAGTTCCGCTGATCGATGAGAATACGGGATTCCGCGTCCGCGACAGCCGCCTGCTGCTGATAGAGATCGACGATCGGATTTCTCCCCGCCTTGGTGAACGCCTCGATCTGCGAGAGCTGCTTCTTCTGGGCCTCGAGGTTCTCCTGATCGGCCTTTGTGATTTCGCCGTCGAGAACGACGAGCACGAACTGCTGGACCGTTCCGTAGATGACCTGCTCCCGGCTCCACGTGAAGCTCTTCCGTTCGGAATCGAGCTGGAGCAGGGACTGCCTCAGCGCGGCTATCCTCCCGAATCCCGAAAAGAGGTCGA
Organism: Candidatus Krumholzibacteriaceae bacterium; assembly: GCA_050015715.1. Lineage (GTDB taxonomy): Bacteria > Krumholzibacteriota > Krumholzibacteriia > Krumholzibacteriales > Krumholzibacteriaceae > SSS58A. Next base: position 165 of record JBEKAW010000087.1, on the reverse strand, counting down.
GCCCCGAGGACACCGAGAGGTTCATCGTCGAGCTCGATTTTCCCCATTCAAAGCCGTTGGAAAGCGTGTCCAGCTGCTTCCCGTACGACCGCGAAGCACCGACGGACAGCTTCAGATCGGGAAGAAAATCCGTCTTGTTCCGCATGACGGAAATCTCCCCCAATT
>JBEKAW010000086.1:0-9441 GCA_050015715.1 Candidatus Krumholzibacteriaceae bacterium | reverse complement strand
GCGGCGCCGACGAGCGCGCCGAGATTCGTCGAGACCGAGTTGTTCGCGTGAAGAAGCGCGAAGCCTTCGCGACGCATCCAGCGAGCGAGACCGAGCGACTCGCTCCGTTGACTCGCCGCGTATCTCTTCATGCTCCAGAGGAGCCGGTACGGGGGAATCTTCTTGCACGCGGGGGTCTCGGGCGGGGTCTCGAGGCGCGGCGCTTGGTCATCCGCGCCCGTGATCGACGCCATCGTCGCGACGGAAACGCCGCACGCGGCGAAGGATTCACGCGCCGGAAGAGCGTACCTGAAGAGGACGAACGGCTCGTAGCGACCGCGGTCGAGCCTCTTCACGAGATGGAGGAGCGTCGACGTCGAGCCCCCGAAGGCGGGCGCTTCCTCGACGTACAGAATCTTGCGCAAAAGTGTGTTCTCCCTTCCGGCGTCTCTCTGATATACTGCTTTCCTGTTCGGAGCCGCTCACGATTATATGGAAAGGCGGGCGGGAGCGCAATGGCGGACAAATGGAAGAAGAAATTCGAGGAAGAGCGCGCGCGGCTCAACGAAGCCGTCCTCTCGAGCGAGCATCTCGGGATCAAACGGTTCTTCGCGCTCGACGATCAGGCGTATCTGTCGGGTGCCCTTCCGGCGAAGGTGAAGGAGCTCCTCGGCCTCGTCGCATCGATGGTGCTCCGTTGCGACGACTGCGTCTCGTATCACCTCATCCGGTGCCGCGACGAGGGGGTGACGCGGGAAGAGTTCTACGAGGCCTTCAACATCGCTCTTCTCGTCGGCGGCTCGATCGTGATCCCGCACCTGAGGCTGGCGGCGGAGCGGCTCGAGTCGATCCTCGAGGCCTGACGGCCCGGACGGCCTCAATTCTTCTTGTGTTCGCGGAGAGCGAACGATACACTCGCCGCGATCGCGAACGTCGCGAGCGGGAAAGGGAAGAATGGTATTTCGTCTCCTCAATTACGTCGTTCAGCGGCGCATGATCGTCGGGTGGGTGACGCTCGTCTTCCTCATGGCCGCGCTTCTCTACGTATTTGTCTCGGGACGAACGTATACGGCGCACGCGCTGCTCTTTCCACCGACGGAGGAGGGTGGAGAGGGCGTTCTTTCCGCGTGGATGGAGAAACTCAATCTTCCGTCCGTCGTTGCCCCGGGGACCGCGGGGTCGACCTCCGCCCAGATTCTCGGCGACATTCTCTTGAGCCGCCGCCTCGGCGAGATGATCATCGGCGAGCTCTCGCTCAAGGAGCATTTCAAGACCGGGAGCCTCGACGAAGCCATCCGGGACCTTCACGCCCGGACGGGCACGGTGGTCACCGAGACCGGGCTCATACGCCTGAGCGTATCGGACAAAGACCCGGCGTACGCCTTGAAGATCGCCCGGGCGTACATCGCGGGGCTCGATTCGCTCAACCGATTTCTCCAGTACTCGCGAGCCGAGCAGACGAGGGAATTCATGGGGGCGCAGATCGCGATGTACAGCGAGAAGATCCGGAAGGAACGCCACGAGATTGCGTCGTTCCAGGGCGCCAACAACATCGTCGATTTCGACGAGCAGGTGCGCGGCGCGATAGACGTCGCCACGGATCTCAAGGTGCGGACCGTGCTCGCCGGGATCGAACGCGATCTTCTCAAGGACTTCACGTACTCGAGTTCCACGGAGCTCAAGCGGAAAGAGGCCGAGTACGAGAACCTCACGGGGCAGCTCACGAACCTCATGAACGGGGACAGCACCGGCGTCGTCTTCATTCCCCTGAAGAGGCTCCCGGGCCTCACCCAGAAATACGCGGCGATGCAGACGGATCTCGAGGTCGCCAGCCACGTCTACTCGTATCTTCTCGAGCGCTACGAGCAGGCCGGTATCGAAAAGGCGCGCACGACGCCGGTCGTCCAGGTCGTCGACGAGCCCGTTCTCCCCGAAAGGCCCGCGGGAATGTCCCGGTGGCTTCTCGTGCTCATCGTGACGGGCGTCGGGTTCGCGTGGATCGTCGTGATGATCGGGTGGTGGGGCTGGGTGCGGTGGAGGCAGAAGTCGAGTGACGAGGAGCGCGCGTTCGCAGATCTGACATCGACCGTCCGCCGCGACTGGGAATGGATCCGCGGAAGACTGCGGCTCTGACCCGTCCGCGGGTCCGCAGGAACCCTTTTCTTCGTTTCAACGCGTCGTCTGGAATACCCCTTGCAACGCTGTATCGCGCCCCCGGCTCGATCCTCGCAGGAACGGACCGTCGATTGAAGCGGGATATCGCGATGAATCGCACTATGCAGATACGGATCGCTGTCGCAGTTCTCCTGGGCGCGGCAATTGCGGCGTTCGGGCTCGGGAGCTCTCTGTATTCCGGCTCGAGCCCTCCCGGGAACGAGCCGTTCGTCATCTACAGCCTTACGCTCACCGATGCGCACCTGAGGGTCGTGCACGTGCGGGGCCGGGTGTTCGGTTCCATGGCGCGCACGGTGTCCCTCGAGGCGTTTGCCGGATCGAACGGAAGGCGCCTCGATCCGATCGGTCTCCGCGCGACGGGGCCCCTCGGCGCGCGGCTCGCCGTCGAGGCGGGAGACGGAACGTGGACGATCGCGAGCGGCGGCCGGGATTTCTCCTTCGAGTACGACGTCGGTCTCGGGATCGGGGACCGCTACGCGGCCGACGTTCGCGATATGATGACGTTCATCGGCGACGATCGCTCCCGGATACTCGGCAAGGACGTGTTTCTCGTTCCGGAGCTTCCCGTCGCGGGAGGAATCGTCGTCGATTTCGCGATGCGGCCCGGGTGGCGGTTTGCCGCGTCGTCCCCGAACGTCAGGGGGAGAGTCATCGTGAGCGACCTCGCCGAGCTTCCCTTCACGATGGCGGCATCGGGCGATTACCGGACTCTCACGCGCCGGGTCGGAGACTGCTCGATCGTTCTGGCAATCGCCGATTCGTGGGCGTTTTCCGACGAGGAGTTCTTCGACGTCCTTTGCAGGATCGTCGCGGAGGAAATGACGCTCTTCGGCCCGTCCCCGCGCGAGCGCTACCTCTTCGTGTGCGACCGGAATCCCGTGATGGGTGCGGAACGCTTCGACTATTACGGGATCCACTACGGCGGCAGCATGATGCTGCTTCTCGACCCGAGGCTCGACCGGAGCGATCTCATGGGCACCCCGATGGCGATCGTCGCGCACGAGTTTCTGCACAGCTGGAACGGCGAGGAGCTCGAGCCTTCCGGCAACGGATTTCTCTGGTTCACCGAGGGGGTCACCAATTTCTGCTCCTATTACGTTCTCCGCGAGGCGAACGTGATCACGGCGGAGCAGTACGGGAGCCGCAGACGCGAGATCTCCGAGCGTTACCATGCCAATCCCTGCACGGCGAAGATGCCGATCGCCGAGGCCGCCAATACCGACATGCGCGACAAGGACATGGTGAACTTCCTCTATGACGGCGGATTTCTCGCGGCGCAGGCGCTCGACGGCCGCCTCCGCGCGGAGAGCCGCGGAGCCGTGACGCTCGTCGCCGTCGTCAGGCGCATGTGCGAGAACGCGCACGGGGGCGCTCCGGCCGACGAGGCCGCGTTCCTCGCCGCCGCGAGCGAGCTCGGCGGCGGCGATCTCTCCGGCTACCTCCGCGAGCTCGTGCACACCACCGCCCCGAAATCCCTCGCGCTCGCCTCCTCTTCTCTTGAATAAAGACCCCGCTTGCCGTACATTCTGTCGCGACGTTCGCGAGAAAATTCGAAGCAGAGGTGCACGAATGAGCCACAAGATTCGTTTCGATGCGTCCGCGTTGGCCATGATCATTGTATCGCTCGGCGTTCTCGCGGCTCTCGCGCCGCCGATGCATGCGAAACCGGACGCTCCCCGGCCCAAGACCTGGATCCGCAACGGCAGACGGTATTCCCTGAGCGCCCTCGAGGGGAAACCGTCGCGGCCGCTCCCGGGAAAGTTCTCCGCGATCTGCTCGGCGCAGCAGGTTCGCGCCCTCGCCTTCAGGAGCGACACCCTCTGGATCGGCACGGAGGGAGGTCTGTTCGCATACAGCGTCGCCGACAACGCGGTGTCCGCCGTGGCCGGTCCCGCCTCGCTCTCCGTGCGTTCGATCGCCTTCGACGGGGGGGGCGCGCTCTGGGTGGGTGGCGACTACGGGATCAGCGTGCGGTCGGCCGCGGGCTGGAAGTCGTACACGAAGGAGGCGCTGCCGTTCTTCGGACGCATCCGGTGCATGGTGGAGGGGGAGTCGAGACTCTGGATCGGCACCTATGGAAACGGATGCGGGCACGTGATCAACGACAACCTCACCGTTTTCGGTAAACAGGACTCCCTGCTCGACGGGCGCGTTCTCGCGATCATGGAGGAGTCGCCGACGGCCGTCTATTTCGGCACGGCGAGCGGTCTCATCGAGGCGGATACGCTCGGATGGAAATCGCTCAGGTACGGCAGCCGCCTCCCGATCGGCCCCGTGAACGCGCTTGCGGTCGACGAGGACGAGAACCTGTATCTCGCGGTCGACGGCCAGGGGGTGGCGGTCTCCAGCTTCGGCCGGGTGCGCACCTTCGGGACGGCGCAGGAGCTTCCCGGCACGGACGTGCGCGCGTTCAGCCTCGATCCGTCCGGGCACGTCTGGGCGGCGGGCGAATCGGGCGTCTCGATCTTCAACGGATCGGAATGGGCTCCCTGCACGGCGACCGGCATGGGGGCGAAGCGCTATCGAGTTCTCTCGATGCGTCACGACGACGAGGGAACCTGCTACCTGGGAACGGACGACGGCAAGGTGGTCGTTGTTTCGCGGGAGACATCGAAGGAGATCTCTCTTCCGCAGGCCTTCGCCGAAGTCAGGGTCCCGCGCATTCGTACGGGAAACGGGGCTGTGTGGCTCATCGGCGGACGAAGCATCTACAGCTGGAAGGGCTCGTTCGCGAAGGCCGCCGCCCCGCCCGATCTGTACGCGGACGAGATGACCGATCTCGTCTCGACCGAGACGGGAGAGATCTGGGCGACGACGCGGTTCGGCATCCTCCACTACGCGACCCGCGCGTGGGAGGTGTTCGACAGGAAGAACGGCCTCTCGACCGAGTACTTCACGCGCGTCGCGCGGGATCCGGCGGGCACGCTCTGGTTCACGACGTTCGACGGCGGCGTCGTGACGTACGCGGCGGGCACCTGGACCACGCTCGGCCGGGAGAGCGGTTTCCCCGCTGACGCCGTCGAGGATCTCACCCTCGATCCCGCGGGCAACCCCTGGGTCGTCACGCGTCGCGGAGAGATCGCGCATTTCATCCAGGGCACGTGGGCGAGATTGCGGCTCCCGCTGCGCGAGCAGAAAGGTCCCGATTCCACGCGCACGGCGGACTCGCTGTCCCAGTTCGACCCGGCGATCCGGTTTCTCGCGGACGCCGCGGGGGGGCCGGGTGGGACCGGTGAGACGATCGCCTATTGCCTCGGCTTCGACAAGGGGGGCGCTTGTCTCGTCGGCGCGCCGACCGGCGTATACCGTCTCGCGACGACGGGCTGGCAGACGCTCGATCTTCCCCGGTCGATGGCGGGCTCGAGGCCGACCGCCGTGCTCTGCACCGTGAGGGGGGACATCTGGCTCGGCACCGCTGGAAAGGGAGTGTTTGTCTACCGGAGCGGCGAATGGACGAGGATCGGCGCCTCGACCGGTCTGTCGGACGACTACGTCCGGTCTCTGTGCGAGGACCAGAAAGGCGTCGTCTGGATAGGCACGCAGTTCGGGGGGATCACGCGATACGCTCCGCCGAACGGATCCTGAGCCCCGCGCGCCGAAGGCGCCATGTCGGGCGGAAAGCGCCTTTCCATGTTGACTTGGCGTCGAGCGCTCATTATAATTGAGTGAAAAGGAGTCCTATCGAGCTATCGCTATCGTTTTCTCTTTCGATTCTTGGTTCGTGCGGCGCCCGGGGGTTTACGATCATGAGAAAGCGGTCGGCGATATTTTTGTGCCTCCCGAAAAAAAGGCTTTTGAACATTCCCCGGCGTATGGTATTAGTAAGTAACTTCGCTCGGAGGGACTAACGTGGAACTAGCGGCCGGGGTTATCCTTATAGCCATTCTTGGAGTCGTCCTGTACGCGTACGCCGGGTATCCGGCGGTGCTCTGGGTCATCGGACTTTTCCGCAGGAGAGAGCCGCGTCGAGACGAGTCATACTGCCCGCGCGTCATTCTGATCATTTCCGTGCACAACGAGGAGCGGATCATTCGCGAGAAGATCGAGAACAGCCTTGCGCTGGATTATCCGAAGGACCGGCTCCGGATCGTCGTCGCGAGCGACGGCTCCGTCGATGCGACGAACGACATCGTGAGGGAATACGAAAGCCGCGGCGTCATCCTCAAGGCCTTCGAGCGGAGAGAGGGCAAGAGCGCCACGCTCAACCGGGCGGTTCTCGGCCTCGACGCGGATGTCCTCGTTTTTTCCGACGCGAACGCCTTCTACCGCGAGGACGCGATCCGCAAGCTCGTCCGCAACATGGCCGACGAGGAGATCGGCTGCGTCGTTGGAAAGCTCGTATACCTGAGCAACCACTCATACGTCGGGAGAGGCGAAAGCCTCTACTGGCGCTATGAATCGCTGCTCAACGGCCTCGAGAGCCGGCTCAGATCGGTTCTCGTCGGCACGGGAACGATCTTCGCCATCCGGCGCGCGCTCTTCAGTCCGCTCATCAAGGATGTCGCCAACGATTTCCAGATCCCCGCCGAAGTCGCCTCGCGCGGATACGGCGTCGTCTATGAGAGCGGCGCCGTCGCGTACGAGAAATCGACCTTCTTCTTCCGGGAGGAGTTCTCGCGGAAGCGGAGAATCATCGTGCGCGGGCTGACGGGCTTCAAGGCCCTGAGGACCAATTTCGGCGGCGGGTTTCGCATCTTCCAGTTCGTCTCGAGGAAGCTCATCAGATGGTGGGTCGGGCCGCTGCTGCCCGTCCTCTACGCGGTGAATCTCACGCTCCTTTCGAACCCGCTCTGCCTCGCCTTCTTCGTTCTGCAGAACGTCTTCTATGCGCTCGCGATCGCCGGCGCCATCATGAGACGCGGAGGCGTCCAATCGAAGATGCTTCTCGTGCCGTTCTACTTCGTCATGGTCAACGCGGCTTCCTTCGCCGCGATCGTGACCTACGTGATGGGGCGCCGCCTCGTCTCGTGGGAAAAGGCGGAGACGACCCGCGATGCGCACGAGCACGCGGGCTTCGCGCCCCAGCTCCGGGTCATCGAGGGGAAGAAGGATCTCTCGTACGCGGGGAAGCATAAGGGCATGGAGAATCTCGAGCGTATCACCTGATCGTTGTCCCCATGGATCATTACAATATCCTGTTCTTCACGAGCTCTCTCAGGACCGGCGGCGCCGAGCACCATATCCTCAACCTGTGCCGCTGGCTGCGATCGGCGGGGCACGAGTGCGCGGTCTGCACTATCTCCCCCGCCGAGGACGGGCTCGAGACCGCGTTTCTCGAGGATGGGATTCCCCTGTACCGCATGCCGCTCGGATCGCTCCGGGCACTTCCCTCGCCGCGCGTCGTTTCCGGCCTGAGGACAATCGCGCGTGATTTCCGGCCGGGGCTCATCCACGCGCACCTCTTCCATGCCGAGGTCGCCGCCGCGTTCGCGGGGGCGCTCGTGCGCGTGCCCGTGGTCGTGACACGGCACAGCGCGGGGCTCGAGTTCCGCGGCTGGCACGCTCTCGCGGCCCGCATGCTCGCGCCTCGATGCGCCGCGTGCATCGCCGTGAGCGGCGGCGCGGCGGACGAAGCGCTCAGGATGGGTCATCCGCGCGAGAGGATCACCGTGATTCCGAACGCGGTCGACCCCGCCCGATTTCATCCGGTCGAGGAGAACGAGCGCGAGCGCGGGCGCTCCGCGCTCATCGCGGATCTCTTCCGCGGCGGCCCGGCACGGCCGCTCGTTCTTGTCGGCTCGGCGGGGAGGCTCACACCGGTCAAGAATTTTCCCCTCATGCTGCGCGTCGCCGCGAAGCTCGCCGCCGGTGCGGACTCACGCCCCGGCGCCCCCGAGATACGTTTCGTGATCTTCGGAGAGGGAAGCGAGCGGGAGTCGCTCGTCGATCTGTCCCGCGATCTCGGCATCGAACCGCTCGTTTCGCTCCCGGGCAGGCGCGACAATCTCGAGGAAGTGTATCCGCTGCTCGACGCCTTTCTGCTCCCCTCCTGGAGCGAGGGGGTCCCGATGGCGCTGCTCGAGGCGATGTCTTCGGGGGTCGCCTGCGTGGCGAGCGACGTGGGAGGGGTGGGGGAAGTGCTGGCGGAGGCAGGTGTGCTCGCGCGCCCGGGAGATGAAGACGCTTTTGCGGAATCGTTGCAAGACCTTGTTCTACATATTGATAGACGGAAGGAACTCGGACGGAGGGCACGGGTTCGCGTGCTCGAGAAGTACAACGTCGATATCTGGGGGGAGCGGATCCTCGCCGTCTACCGTTCGGTGCTCGACGGGGGGCCGGGCCGATAGGACTCGCTTCTTCAGGGACCGGCCGGGGCGATTCGAAAGATTTCTCCCGCAAGAATGAAACTTCGGGCCATCTCCGGGATATAACCTTTGGAGACGAACTTCGCGTCGAAGCTGTTCGGAGAAGGAGGTGACGGGGCGCGTCCCGCGTCCCGAGGTATGAAGGGGAGAGCATTTTTCACTCTGCTGTTCTTTGTGGTCGTCGCCGGAGCGGCGATTTTCGGAGCCTCATTCGTGTCGGCCGCCGGCGGTCCGTATCGGACCGCCGTGGTCAACGTCGGCGAGGCCGATGCGCACGCGAAGGACGGGGCGGGCTATATAGGCGTCTACATGGACGATTTGACCGCCCGGATGGCGGACAAAGCCGGATATCCCCACAAGACGGGCATTCTCATCGCGGGTGTCGTGCAAGGGGGTCCGGCCGAGAAGGCAGGCGTACAGGAGAACGACATCGTTTATCTCTTCAACGGCGTCAAGGTGAAAGACACGGAGCAGTTTGCCTCCCTCGTGAAGAAGCAGAAAGCGGGAGACAGGGTCGCGCTCGTGATCTACCGGGACGGCGCGGAGAAGAAGATCAGCGTGGTTCTGGGGGCCCGCGAGGAGCCGGCGGTCGTCACGGAGGATTTCGGCACGAGTTCCCCCGGCGACGAGAGCAAGCAGATGGGGCTGCCCGTCGGGCCGGCGCTCGAGCTCTTCAAAGGGGCCACCTTCGCGCGGGGACGCCTCGGGCTGGAGCTCGCGAACCTCAACGAAGATCTCGCCCCCTATTTCAGCGCCAAGGCGGGTGAGGGCGTCCTCATTCTCGCGGTCGAGGATGAAAGCCCCGCCGCGAAGGCCGGGATTAAGGGAGGCGACGTTCTCCTCAGCGTGAACCGCACCGCGGTCTCCGACGCGGGAGACGTCATCGACGCCATTTCGGATCTCGACCCGGGGGATACCGCCCCGCTCGAGGTCGCGCGAAGGGGCATCAAGAAGACGTACGACGTCGAGATCGAGAAGAATC
>JBEKAW010000085.1:0-9454 GCA_050015715.1 Candidatus Krumholzibacteriaceae bacterium | reverse complement strand
GGGCCTCCCTTCCTGCGGGACGTCCTTCACGACGAGGACGGGCGCGTTCGAGGGGATGACGTACTTCTTCATGGCGCCGCGCCGGGCGCCGAAGAAATTGTCATTCATGAAATCGTCGAAAAGATCGCGCCCGCGCGGGGCGCCGCTCACGGCCGCGCACTCGACCGAGGTCTGGGGAATGGTGAGCGTTCCCGCGCGCTTCGGGATGATGGCCTTCGTGAAACTGATCGTCGCGTAGTAGACCCCGTCGAGCTGTCCCGTCCCCTTTTCGGCGACGATCTGCCGCCCGCCGACGGGGATCTGGTAGTAGCGCTTGCTCTGGTCGATCTTGACCTCGGGCGTCTCCACGCCGAAATCGCCGTCACTGAGGAGCGGCATCGAGAAGGAAAACTCCTCCACGTCGCGCCCGATGTACCACGTCACGGTGAGGATCACGGGCTCCCCGACGTAGCAGGTCGAGCGCGAAAGCGTCATGCGCACCTTGAAATCCTGCGTCTCGACGGGCGTATCGACGCCGATCGTGACCGGGTTCGTGTTGAACGTCTGCCCCTTCACCTTGACGGGAACGCTCGGAATCGTGAGCTTCCCCTTCTGCTTGGGCGTGAGATTGAACTGCATCACGTAACCCTGATGGACCTCGCGCTGCATCTTGCCGTTGATGACGGTGATCGACTGGCTGCTCGAGTTCTGCCCGCCGAGGAACTGCACTGAAAAGTCCGGACCGAAAGCGGAGAGGTCAGGCGGCGTCGCGTTGTCGGCGCCGTTCACGACGATCTGGTAGACGAAAGTCTCGCCCATGTAGACCGTCTCGGACTCGACGTAGGCCTGAACGGTGATATCCTCCGCCGCTGCCGTCGCTCCGGCCGCCAGCATGAGAATGATGAGAATGCCGAGCGACCTCGCCATTCGTGATTCCTTCCGCGCCCTTATGATCTACCAGTCCTTATCGACCGGATGATAGCCCCCCGCGTTCTCGACCTGCTGGTCCTTGCGGTCCTTCTTCTCCTGATCGAGAATCTCTCGCGCGGTGGCGTCCCGTGCAAGCTGTTTCTTGGGCTGCTCCTTCTGAGAGCCCTGCTTGTTCTTCTCGTCCTGCTTCGGCGGCTCCTTGCTCTGCTGCTGCGCCCGCTCCTGCTGTTTCCCCTGCTGCTGCTTCTCGCCCGATTGCTGTTTCTCGTCGCCTTTCTGGTTCTGCTGGTTCCCCTGCCCACCCTGCTTCTGCTGCTTCTTTATCTTGTCGAGGAGGTCCTTGATCTTGAGCCGCGCGATCTCGAGGTTTTCGGCGGCGGGCTTGTTCGCAGGATCCTTCTCGAGCGCCGTGCCGTAGAACTTCACGCTTTCCTGGAGACTCTCGAGCGCCTTCTGGAGGTCGCTGTCCTCCTGGCGCTTGCCGCTCTCGAAGGAGCAGTTGCCGAGGTTGTACCACGCCTTCGACTCGAAGGGGAGCGACTTGGTCTTCGAGGCGGCCTGCTGGAACTGCTCCCGCGCCTTGTCATAGTCCCCCGTCCGGTAGAACGCGTCACCCTTGTTGAAGGCGATGATGGCCGACTCGGGCGCCTTGACGGAGGCCTTGTCGTAGAGATCGAGCGCCTTCGTGTAGGCCTTCTTGCGGTATTCCCCGTTCCCCTTCGAGACGAGCCGCCCCGGCGAGTCCGCCAGCGCGCACGCCGTCGCCGCCGCGCCCGCGCAGACCGCCATTATCAAGATAACGAGAACCTTCTTCATCGCGCGATCCGCCTCCTCTCGCCCACGACCATCTCGGCCACGAGCAGAAAGAGCGCGACGCCGAGGAACACCTGAAATTTCTCCTCGAAGAGCGTCATCGTCTTGGCCTCGAGCTCGCGCTTCTCCTCGCCGGCGATGAGCTTGAGATATACGTCGCCGAGGTCGACCGCGCCCGTCGCGACGTTGAGATATTTCCCGCCGGGAGTGGCATTGGCCATCCTGCGGAGCGTGTTCGCGTCGAGCCGGCTCCAGACCTCCTGCCCGTTGTACGTGAGGAACGAGCGGTTTCCCTGCTCGTCCGAGACCGGGATGCGCCGCCCCTGCCCCTCGTCGCCGATCCCGATCGCGATGATGCGAATGCCCTTCTCCCCCGCCTCCTGCGCCGCTTCGACGGGGAACGAATCGTGGTCCTCGCCGTCGGTGATGAGAATGATGTCCTTGTACTTCTTCTCCTGCGTGTCGAATCCCTCGTCCATCGCCTTGCGGATAGCGTCACCGATCTTCGTCCCGCCTCGCGAGACGGAGTTGACGTCGATGTCGTCGAGCACGAGATCGAAGAATCCGTAATCGAGCGTGAGCGGCACCTTGAGCACCGCGTTTCCCGCAAAGACGATGAGCCCCACTCTATCTCCCTGGAGCCCGTCGACCATGTCCCTGATCGCGAGCTTCGAGCGCTCGAGGCGGTTCGGGACAAGATCCTCGGCGAGCATGCTCTTCGAGACGTCGAGAATGACCATGATGTCGCGCCCGCGGCGCTGGATCGTCTGCGGCTTCGGGTTCCACGCGGGGCGCGCGACGGCGAAGGCGACGAACGCAACGGCGAGGGTCACGAGCACGGCCTTCGCGGTGCGCCCCGTGCCGCTCGCGGAAAGCCCGATGCGGCCGAGGAGGTCCTCCTCGACGAACGCGCGCAGCGCCGCGCGCCTCCGGTACGACGCCCACGCGTAGAGGAATACGACCACGGGCACGAGCCAGAGGAGGTAGAGCATCTTTATGTTGCCGATATGCATGGCGCCTCGAAGGGCCCCGCGCGCCGCGGCCCCTCTACGGAATCTTCCTGAAGATCGTGTTCGCGAGCGCCGCCTCAATCATCATCACGCAGAGCGCCGCGAGCGCGAAGCCCGCGAAGAGCTCTTTGTAATCGACGAAGCGCACGGACTCGATCTCGCTCGTCTCGAGCTTGTCTATCTCCTCGTAGATCTGGCGGAGCGACTTCTCGTCCTCGGCCATGTAGAATTTCCCTTTCGTGGCGTCCGCCACCTGCCGGAGCGTCTCCTGATCGACGCCCTCCGCGACCGGCACCTTGAAATCGCCGAAGAGCGTGTGGACCGTCCGCACGGCCTCGCTCCCTCCGACCCCGATCGCATATATTTTAATGCCCCACTGGGCTGCGAGTTCCGCCGCTTCCTTCGGCATGCGGCGGCCGTAGTTGTTCTGCCCGTCGGTGAGGAGGATCATGATCTTGCTCTTGATCTCGTACTCCTTGCCCCCCTCCTGCTGCGCGTGGCGCGAGAGCTCCTCCTCGGCGGTCCTGAGCCGCGCCGCCGCGAGCGCGACCGCGTCCCCGATGGACGTGCCGTCCTCGTTCTGCCGTGTGACGACCTTGATGCTCTCGAGGAATCGCATGAGCGCGCCGTGCTCGAGCGTCAAGGGCGCCATCGTGTCGGCGTAGCGGGCGAAGGCGACCATCCCGACGAGATCGTTCGGGCGGCCCTTGAGGTTCTTGCCGTTCCCCATGATGAACTCGGTGAACACCTTCTTCACGACGCCGAGCCTGTCGGACCTGATCCCGAGAAAATCCATCTCGGTCCCCATGCTCCCCGAGCGGTCGAGAACCATCTCGATGGCGATGCCCTTCGTGACGTCCTTCACCTTCTCGTGCCCCTGCTGCGGCCGCGCGAGCGCGATGACGACGAGCACGATCGCGAGGACGCGGAGCGCGAGCGGCAGCATGGCGAATCTCGTGCGGAACGAGGCGCCCGCCCGCTTGACGTTTCCGACCGTGGAAAAGCGCACCGTGCCGGGCTTCCCGAATCGCCACAGGTAGAAGACGACGGCCGGGACGGCAAGGAGCGCCATGAAGGCCCACGGGGTCGCGAATCTGATGCCGTGAAACATATCGGGCGGCCTCCCGGATCGGCTACGCCGTCGTGCCCTCGGGCAGGACGGCTTCCTCGGCCTTCACCTCCTCCCGCGCCTTCGTCGCCTCGATGAAATCCCTGCACGTCGCGAAGGTCCGCTCCACGTCCTCGACGGACGGCTCGAGCGCCGCGAACTTCACGAGATCGCAGTGCAGGAGGAACATCTTGAGAATGTTCTTCTTCTCGGCGTCGACGGGAAGCGCCGGGCTCACCTCGGCGAGGAACTCCTCCGTCGTGCGCTCGGGCGCCTTGAGCCCGAAGCGGTCCTCGATGTACTCGCGGAGAATGTCCGCAACCGCGGCGGTGAACTCGCTGTAGCGCTTCTCCTCGACGAGCTTCCGCGCGAGCAGCGCCTCGAGCTTGCGATAGGCGATCTCGTGGGCGGGCAGCGGCGGGATTATCTTCTCCCGTATGCGGCGCTTCTTCCAGAGAATGAGAGCCGCCGCCGCGGCGGCCGCGACGCACCCGGCGACGATGAGCACGTTCCGCCACCCGAACGGGAACGACGCGGGCGGCGCGATGTCGTTGATGTCGAGAGACGCCTTGTCCTTCGGGAGAAGGGACGTCACCCTGACGACGATCGTGTCGGAATCGACCGTGTGGCGGGTGCTGTCACCCTCTTGGTAGAACCCGACCTCCATCGGCGGGATCTTGTACTCCCCCGAGAGGAACGGCTCGAGCTCGTAGAGGCGCTTCGTGACGACGACGCCGCCCTGCCCGAGCTCCGGCTGGTAGTTGCGATAATCGACGATCCCGAACTCGCTCAGCTTGTCGCCGAACTTCGGAAGCTCCGCGCGCCAGCCCTTCTGCGCGTGCGTCTCGAGAAGCATCTTCACGCGCTTCGCGATCGTGACCGAGCTGTCGCTGAGGGAGACGCGGAAGGTCACCGGCCCGCTCTCGAACCTGCGGGTGAACTTGAACTCCTTCTCCTTGCCGGCACTCCCCCTCTTGCACGACGGGCAGAGAACAACGAGGGCGGAAATCACCGCCAGCGCTGCAATCGCGCAAGTGCGACCCGGCAGGGAAGGGTTTCGAAGCACAAAGATACTACGAGAGTATTTCATCGGCCTATCATGCGTACGGCTGAAGCCGCGCAATTTCGTCCGCGTCTTTGCTCCTCATGGCATGCCACAGGTCCCAATCGAGCTGAAGACCCAGCCAGAAGTCAGCCGACATCCCCAGCACCCTCTCCAATCGAAGGGCGGTGTCGGGAGTCACGCCCCGCTTTCCACGAACAATCTCGTTGAGGCGCGGAAACGAGACTCCCAAGCGAATGGCAAACTGAGACTGGCTGATCTTCCTCGGTCTGAGGAATTCCTCGAGCAACATCTCACCCGGGTGGGTCGGAGGCCGATGCTTCGGCAGCCGCCGTCCGCTGGCCCCATAAGAAGATCCGGCTCCTGCAACCCTCCGCGACCTAGTGGTAATCCGCAATTTCGACTTCATAGGCATTTCCGTTCTCCCAGCGAAAACAAATTCGATACCGATCGTTTACACGAATGCTGTGCTGCCCGGATCGATTCCCTTTGAGGCCCTCCAGTCGATTCCCCGGAGGAATAGCCAACTCTCGCAGCTCCCGCACGCGGTTAATCTGGTCAAGTTTCCGCCGGGCAATAGCCCACAGCGCCTGTGGGCACAACCGGCGGGTTGCGGAAGTGTCGGACCCATCAAAAATATCCTCCGTTCCTCGATTGCGAAATGATCCTATCACTTGTTATATTATATCGAATACCGTTATACTTGTCAAGCCTCTGGCTGCCTTTTGACCCGAAATCACTTCCCACCCAATTTGGAGGTGTGAATGACCACGTTGTAGCGGTCCTTGAGCTCGCCGAGGAGCTGCTGCTGGACCTGGGTCTCCTTCTGCATCCTCACCGCGCCGTAGACGTCGTTCTTGACCTTGTCGAAGGGCTGCACCTTGCCGTCCTTCTTGAAATCGTCCTTGTGGGCCTCGTAGTACATCTTGACCTCGTCGGGCGTGATCGTGACGCTCTTCGCGAACTCCTGGTCGAGGACCTTCTGCGCGAGAATCTTGCGTTCGAGGTTGCGCGTGAGCGCCCGGAACTCGGGGTCGTCCGCGAGCTTGTCCTCCTGCGCCTTGCGATAGAGCATCTCCTCGGCGATGAAGCGCTCGAGCCATTTCTCGCGCTCGCCCTGCTTGAGAACGTTGTCGAGGAGCTTCTGCTTCTGCTCGCGCCGCTGATCCGGCGTGAGGCTCCCCGCGAGCTGGCTCAGCTCGGCGTCGATCTCGGCTTCGATCATCATGTCGAGATCGGCTCGCGTGATCTTCCACGTGCCGACCTCAGCGAGGACGTCCTTCCCGCCTGTCGAATCCTTTTTCGCGACGGCCGTCCGCGTCTCGAGCTCGTAGTTCAGGGCGGCGAACTTGCCGAGCGCCTCGAGGCAATCGGCGGCCCGCTTCGAAATCTCGGGCTCGAGCTCGTCGACCTTCGCGATGGCCTCTGAGCGGTAGTACGCCTCGAGCGCCGGCTCGTATTCGCTCGCGTCCTGATGGAGCTTTCCGACCCTGAACCAGATGCGCGCCGCTTCATCGCCGCCGGGGCGGGCCGTCTGCAGATACTCGATCCACGCGCGCGCCGCGGCGCCCGAGAGCTTCTGGTCCTCGAGCTTGAGCGCGAGCTCCTCGAGCTTCTTGCCCGAGAGGCCGCTCGAGCCGGCCGATCGCGTGCCGTGTCCCCCATTCGCAAAGAAGAAGACCGAGACCGCGAGAATGACGGCGAGGAGCGCCGCGAGAATCGATACTCTGGCGCGGCTCAGCCGCCTGGATTCGTCGTCCCTCGGCGGCAGCGTGAGATTCGGATTGCGATCCATCTAGTCCTCCATTGCGCCTTACTTTGCCGATTTCGGCCGCGCCTTGCGCTTTCGTGTAACCGAATAGTCAACCTTGCCCTCGCGCGCGACGAGCGTATTCAGCTCCTCCTGCACACGCTCAGCAAGGAATACCTTGAGCAGCGACTGATACGGCACGTCGCGGCTGTTCGCGAGCACCTTGAGCTCAGTCAGAAGGTAATCAGGCAAACGCAGCGATATTGTCGTCAGCGAGGGCTTGAGATTCGGGAGAACCAAACGCCGGGCTTTCGACCAGTCGAAATAATCGAGCGGCGAGTGCCTATCCCAGAAATCGCGTTCCTCATCCTCGGATTTGAATTTCGGGATCTTTTTCGGCTTCTTCATTTCGCGTACGCCTTCCTCTCGCGTCCACTCATGTCGTGCGCGGAAATGACGCGGATCAATTCTCCACTCAGCTCGAATGCGATGCCGAGCAACCTGCCTGCGTCAGTGCGACCCAGCACTGAGAACAGCATTCTCGCATCGGGATCTCTCTCTTCTCCCTCAACGAACAAGGGGCAATTGAAGAACACCTGTTCGCACTCCGCCGGGGATACTCCCTTCAGCAGTCCCACGGAAGGCAGATTCGTCTCGTCCCACTGAAATCCCCTGCACCGGGCTATGGGCACGGAAATATCCATGGTCTTCACATTGCCTTTGAGTACTGGGTCACTTCGGACGCAATTCTCTGCCCTGCACGATCAGATTCGACATCGAGCTCGTAATCCATCTGCAGGCCGAGCCAGAACTGGGGAGACATGTTGAAAAACCTCGCCAAGCGCAAGGCCGTGTCGGCCGTCACAGCCCTCTTCGCGAGCACAATCTCATTGATTCTCCGTGGCGGAACGCCAAGCCGCCGCGCGAGCTCATTTTGGCTCATCTTCAGCGGCTTGAGAAACTCCTCGAACAAGATCTCTCCCGGATGAACGGGCTCCATCATCTTCTTTCTCATTTCTCGTCCCCCCCTAATGTCTGAGATATGTATATTGCAGAAGTATACATTTGTCAAGTCCCAAAAGCGAGACGATCTAGTACCTCCGCTCCCGGGCCCTGAAGAACTGCACGAGCCTCGGCACGTAGTCGCGGTCTGTCATGACCTCGATCTGGTCGACCCCCATCGAGGCGAAGAGCTCGCGGAACCGCTCGGAGCGCTCGCGCCCGAGGCGCTCGTACCGCTTCCGCACGGCCGCGCTCGACGTGTCGACGAGCACCATTTCCCCCGTCTCCGCGTCCTCGAGCTCGATGAGCCCCACGTTCGGGAGCCGTACCTCGCGCGGGTCGGTGACGGGCACGGCGACGAGGTCGTGCCGCTTCGAAACTATCCGCATCGCCTTCTCGAAGCCCTCCGACTGGAAGTCGCTCACGAGAAACACGACCGCCTTCTTCTTTGCGACCTTCGCGAAGTAATCGAGGGTGCCTCCGATATCGGTCTTCACGGCTTTCGGCTTGAAGTTGAGGAGCTCCCTGATGAGCCGCAGTACGTGCGTCGTCCCCTTCTTCGGCGGCACGTAGAGCTCGACCAGGTCCGTGAAGACAATGAGCCCGACCTTGTCGTTGTTCTTCACCGCGGAGAATGCGAGAAGCGCGCAGAACTCGGCCGCGATCTCGTTCTTGAGCTTCTGAACGCTTCCGAAGGCGCCCGAGGCCGAGAGGTCGACGAGGAAGAAGACGGTGAGCTCCCGCTCCTCGACAAAGCGCTTCACGTAGGGGCGGTCCATGCGGGCCGTGACGTTCCAGTCGATCGAGCGAACGTCGTCCCCCGGCATGTACTCGCGCACCTCGTCGAACTCCATCCCGCGTCCCTTGAAGACGCTCGTATACTCGCCGGCGAGGACGTCGTTCACGACCTTCCGCGTCGTTATCTGCAGAATGCGAATCTTCCGGGCCAGCTCAGTCGGGATCATGCAAACGCAACTTTCGTTATTTCAAAAACTAAGCTTGCACTACAGGGGTTCGCCTAATAAGAATGTCTGCTCTCGATTCTGCAACCAATAGCAAAAACTAATAGAAATCGACCACGCTTTCAAGATGGAACTTGTTGCCCACCTGGCCGTTGATACACCCGAAAGTGCCGTGGAGTTCCCACCGTCGCACGCGGTTTCGCCCGCGGCGGCGGGCATGAGATATGCGCGTGACTCAAATGGAAAATCTGCCTAAATCCACTATCGATGCAGGCCGGGGGATGCCAGGGGTGAAAGCTGTGGGCACCAAGTCAAAGGTCTACGTCATCAATTCCAGTTCCGTCGAGTCGTTTCTGCAGAAGGGCGGCGTTGCGAAAAGGGGCCTCGAGCGCACGGAGTACTCGCCGGATAGCGAAGGGCCGCAAGTCTCGAGGACGCGGGGCTCGCGGTCGCGGGCTCGCCGCGCGAGCGAGCCCGTCGACGAGAAGGGCTCGCCGTATCTCGCGTTTCTCGCGTACCTCGCGGGGCCGTGCGCGATCCTCGCGACACGCCGCGGGCGGGAGAGCAGGTTCTGGGTGTCGCTCGCGATCCTATCCTGCGCGGCGGCGGTGATCATCTGCGCCCGGGCGAGCAGGATCTTCGCCGCTCCACAAGGCGCGGGCACCGGCTTCCTCATCTGGCTCTCCGTTGCCTGCCTCGCGGCGGTTCTCGGCTTTGCCACGTGGGCACGCGGCGTGTACCTCCTCGGGCGCCACAAGGGCTGGCTCCTGAGACGTCTCCCGGCATGGCTCAGGCGTCCCGGCGCGGCGGGCGTCCTCGGCCTCCTGGTCCCCGGCT